>JADJOE010000002.1:300000-528815 GCA_016713905.1 Candidatus Vicinibacter proximus | reverse complement strand
TTCCGTTATTAAAGTAATGGCAGTTATGGCGCTCACTACCAGGTACCGTTTTTAATCTAGAAGCAATGGGGGCATATTTTCACTAACCGCTAGTTTGCGAATATCTTTGGAAGTACCAGGTTTTTTTCAAATTTCATATTTTCCATCATTTTTATTTGATGGTTTAAAGCAGTTCGTAAGTTCCAAAATGAGATAGGTAGGTCTTTTAACCAGTTTATGGAATATATTGCCCAATTTCCGCTTCAAACCGTTCGGGAATCTCTATACCTACTTGATATAGGCATTCTTTGATTCTATTTTGATCTGGTCAGGTCCTCGTGTTAATTTTTCATTGGTCCGAACTAGTTGACGATCAGCTTCTGGTTCCTTCTTGCGATGGGATGTAGATCGGACACTATCTTCCTGCTTGAAGTGAAGATCCAATACGTTTAGAATCGTTTCTATCTGCTTTTGATTTATTTCCTTTGTCTGTCTGGGGTATGTCTGCTGATTAACAACAATGCAGCTTACACCTTGTCTATCAAATGCCTCTTTTATCCAATAACTGCTAAAACCTAGCTTCGATGGCACAACTGTAATTTGCTCCATGAAATTCACGCCGTAAAATGAAACTAAAATATCTGGATGAGGTGATTGATGAAAACTTCGCAGGTATTGGCTCCCATAATAAAGTGAAACATTCCAACTCTTCAAATGGACATCTATGCCAACGTAAATGGTTTCTCCTACAAATCCAGCCTTTTGTAATACTTTTGTCATAAGGTTTAGTTTTTAGTTATTTAATTTAAATTGTGGCCTTTGGACCACTTAACTAAAGCTAAACCTTTTTCACATTACATGGATACTCACTTATCGTGCTGTCGCGATACTCTGCTGTCGCAGAGATCGTTCAGTCATCCATTAGCTAATTTTCAAATTTTCTAATTCTCTAATTTCTCCTTATTCCCTTAAATTTACCTGACCTATTCTAAATTATTTCTAATTTAGCACAGCAACTAACCCTAATCGGATGCCAAACTGGAAGGTCCTTTATATACAAGGCAGGTATGAATTTAAAGTAGAGCAGCAACTTGCCCGACTGGGGATACCGCATTATTTACCCAAGGTCCAAGTCATGCGCCAATGGTCGGATCGGATGAAGAAATTGACTGTGCCTGCATTTCCATCCTATTTATTTGTGTGCAATGAAGACAAGGACCGGCAGGACGTTTTTCAGGCCAAAGGTGTATTGCATTATGTGCGCCACGAAACCAGGATGCCATTATAAAGGAAGAAGAGCTTGATATGATCCGGAAGGAGGGTCCATGATTATTCAGAATTCTCTGCAATCCATGCAAGCGTTAAAAGGAAAGCAGGTCAAAATAAAATCCGGTTTATTGGCCGGGAATACCGGAACACTGGTAGAGATTGTTGGTAAAAAATTCGTTCAGTTAAAACTTGAAAATCTGTCCATGTTTTATTTGGTAGAAATACCGACTGATCAATTGCAGTTGAACTGAACGAACGCAATATAAGAATCAACTTCCATGCCTTACTTGCGGATCTGTGAGTGAGGACGGCGAAGCCGTAAAATAAAGTTAGCTTCTAACTGAAGGAATTTAAAGCACAGCAGAAAACAGATGGATATTAAATAAGCATATCAAATAATTTTTTGAAACAATTACTTCGAAGGATCATTTTAAGCACAACAGGAAATACCTGCAAATGGAAACCTGAAATCAAAAGGTGGTGAATTTGCACTGAGAAATCTATACCCACGTCAGACAGAAAAAAATACAAGGCATCCGAAGTCCATTTGACGATTTGTAAAAAGATATCCATTACTAAAAGTATACATAGCTTACCAAAACAGTAGACTTTGTTTACTTTTGGTGTACATATAAGAAGTTATAGGGCATTTTAGGACAACGACAACAAAATTGAAATGGAAGGCAGAGACGATATCATTCCCAATTACAAAGACATCAATGATTTTCTTAGTTCTATTCCTTCAAATTACAAGACAAAAAACCCAAATTTCTTTTGCCTAAGACTAAAAGAGAACGAAGGCTCAATCAGCAATTACAAACCGCCCTTTCGTAAAGACTTTTATTTCATTGCCTTAGTTTCAAATGCGGGCAAAACAAAAATAACTTATGACAACACGAATGTTACCAAACTTAATTCTTTCCTTGTCTTTCAATCACCCGGACTGCTTTATAGTTTTTACAGAGACAATTCGGCAAACGGTTATTTGATTTATTTCAAAAAAGAATGTTTTTCATTTTTTAAACCCGACTTTGAAAAGGAGTTTCCATTCTTCAATATTCTGCATACCAATTTTTTTAAGCTGAATGAAGCGAAGTTTCAGGAGTTTGCTCCCCATTTTGAAGAAGTATTTTCCGCATACGAAAACACGAATGACAATCAACATAAAGTTGCTTCAATAAAACTTCTTGCTTTGTTGTATCAATTAAAAGAATTCACCAATGCTTTCAAGCAGTGGGAAGAAGGATTTACAACACCGCAACAAATTTTACTTCAAAAATTTATTCAATTAGTAAACAACTTCTACATCGAAAAAAGAACAATTGAGGATTATGCAGCCCTATTAAATGTAACACCTAATCATCTTTCTCAATCGGTTAAATCTGCATCTGACAAAAACGCCCTGAGTTATATCAATGACAGATTATTATCAGAAGCAAAATCATTAATTCAATTTACCGATTTCGATATTACCGAAATTGCTTACCAACTTAATTTTTCTGACCCCGCCAATTTCGGTAAATTCTTCAAGAAGCACACCGACCAGACACCGCTTGAATACAGGAAGCAGCCAGCAAAATAATAATCTACCATCACAACCAAGTTATTGACCATTGCCCAAAGAATGGTTCTGCTCATCTTTGTATCGCAAAAATTAAATAACTAAAAACGAAAACAATATGAAAATAGCAGTATTAGGAACCGGCAATGTTGGAGACACCATCGGTTCAAAATTAATTGAAGTTGGACACACAGTTATGATGGGTTCAAGAACAGTAGACAATGAAAAGGCCAAAGCTTTTGTTGCCAAACACAATGGCAAAGCAACTGCCGGAACCTTTGCTGATGCGGCAGCATTCGGAGAAATAATTTTTAATTGCACCGCAGGTGTTGGTTCAATTGAGGCATTAAAATTGGCAGGTGATAAAAACCTAAATGGAAAAATAATTGTTGACATTGCCAATCCACTCGATTTTTCAAAAGGAATGCCCCCTTCACTAGCAATTTGCAATACCAATTCCCTGGGTGAAGAAATTCAAAAGGAATTTCCTCAAACGAAAGTAGTAAAAGCACTCAACACGATGTGGTGTGGTTTAATGGTAAATCCTGCAATGATAAACGGAGGCGATCACAGCACTTTTGTAAGTGGCAATGATGCAGGATCAAAAGAAGAAGTAAAAAAGATTTTGAAATCGTTTGGGTGGGCTGAAAAAAATATTCTTGACCTTGGCGACATCACAAAATCAAGAGGAACGGAAATGTATCTCCCGCTATGGTTAAGTATCTATGGTGCTACTAATAACGGAGCTTTTAACATCAAAATAGTAAGTTAAAATGAAAACAGTTTTAGTAACAGGAGCAACGGGTGCTATTGGCAAAGCCACAGCGCTTGAATTAGCAAAAAATAATTGTGCAGTAATTTTACTTGGACGAAATGCTGACAAGCTATCGAAAGTGAAATCTGAAATTATTCAAGCGACAAATAATAGCGACATTGAAACTGTAGTTACTGACCTGAGTGAGCCAAAATCAATCAAAAAGGCAGTTGATGAAATTAAAAGTAAACACAAATCCTTGAGCGCATTGGTGAATGTTGCTGCAATATTTACTAAGAACAGAACCGAAAATTCTCAGGGGCTTGAATATACCTTTGCCACCAATCATTTAGGCCCGTTTATCCTTACCAATGAATTGCTTGACCTCCTAAAAGCGGGTAAGCCTGCAAGAGTGATAACAGTTTCTGCGCCATCAACAACCAAAATAAATCTTGATGATATTAACGGGAAAACGAAATTCTCGTCAGGTTTCTTGGGTGCTTTTGGTGCTTCCAAAATGATGAATATTATGTTTACCTACGCGTTGGCAAGACGATTAGAAGGAACTGAAGTAACAACTAGTGTTTTTCATCCGGGACTAGTAAAATCTGAATTGACGAAAGACATGCCCAAACTTCTTTATTATATTTTTAAAACTATTTCTTCTCCACCCGACAAGGCGGCAAAAATGTTGTGCAGCTTAGCCATTGATAGTAAATATGCAAACTCGAACGGGACGTTTTATAAGTTTGACGGTAAAGAAATTAAATCGAACAGATACTCATACGACAAGGACTTGCAAGAGGAACTTTGGAAAATAAGTGAGCAACTTGCTGGTTAGACAGGTATTTCATGTCGGCAAAGAACCGAATTTGAGCTTGTAGTTTCAGTAATAAGTTTTCAGCTACAACAATCACGGATTTGGATACATAAGGTGGTTTTTTGATCTGCAAGTTTGCATCGTATAAATCAAAAAACAAAATCTTATGTCAAAAATCTTAATTACAGGAGCAAACGGAGGCTTTGGCGCCTTAACAGTAAAAACCTTGCTTAATCAAGGGCAAAGTGTTGTAGCCACTATGCGAAATACTGATTCTAAAAACAAAGCTATAGCAGATGAATTAACCGCATTAGGTGCAAAAATCGTTAATATTGACATCACCAACGATGAAAGTGTAAATTCGGGTGTGGTAAAAGCCATCGAATTACTAGGCGGTTTAGATGTAGTGATAAACAATGCCGGTGTTGGGGTTTTAGGTATTCAGGAACAATTTAATACCGATGATTTCAAACGTCTTTTTGATGTCAACGTATTTGGGGTGCAACGAGTAAACAGAGCTGCTCTTCCGCACCTTAGAAATCAAGGTTCAGGATTACTTATTCAAATTTCTAGTCTTTTGGGTCGAATTGCTCTTCCGTTTTACGGCCCCTACCAAGCAACAAAATGGGCAGTAGAAGCATTGGCTGAAAATTACCGTGTAGAGCTTTCTGGCTTCGGTGTAGATTCATGCATAGTTGAGCCAGGAGGGTACCCAACTAGTTTTATGAATAATCTGATGTTGCCATCTGATAAATCGCAAAATGAAAGTTATGGAGGAATGGTTAGCGCACCCAAACAAATGTTTGAAAATTTTGAGCAAGCCCTTGCCAACAACCCTGCACAAAATCCTCAAAATGTAGCTGATGCAATTACCAAACTCATTAACATGCCTGCAGGAAAACGCCCTATGCGAACTATAGTTGACAATATGGGAATGGGAACACATATTGAACCATACAACAATCAATTAGCTCAGATTCACGAAGGATTATTCAACGCATTTGGAATAGGGGAAATGCTCAAACTAAAAGTCTAAGAAAAAGTTAAATTTCACAGAAACAGATAGCTGAAAGTATTAGCTATCTGTTTCTGCATATATAAAGACTAGAAATTATTTAAACTAAAATGAAATTTTAATAACTTGCAATATGTCAAATACAGAAATATCAAGATTAAATACCATCAGTGATTTACATCGATTTAACCAACTTTCGCCTCCTGAACACCCATTAATAAGTTTGATAGATTACAGCAAAGTAAAACATACGTCAGACACCAATGAGATGAAATGGATCCAAGGGTTTTATACCATAGCCATAAAACGCAATGTGGTTGGTAAATATCGATATGGTCAGCAATCGTATGATTTTGATGAAGGGCTGATGACTTTTTTTTCGCCAGAACAGGTTATTTCAGTACAATTGATAGAAGCAGATGCAACCACAAATATTCCTACAGGTTGGATTTTAGCTATTCATCCTGATTTTTTATTTGGAACATCGCTTGCTAAAAACATAAAGAAATATCCGTTCTTTAATTATTCCGTCCGGGAAGCACTTTTCCTTTCAGAAAAAGAAGAAAGTATTGTAAATGATATTTTGCAAAATATTAAAACAGAATATACGGCAAACATCGATCAATTCAGTCAAGAGATAATCATCACTCAATTAGAATTACTGTTAAATTATTCTGAAAGGTTTTACCAAAGACAATTTCTCACCAGAAAAATTTCCAACCACCAAATATTAGATCAGTTAGAGGAAATTTTAGATAATTATTTTAATGGCGATAATATTATAAATAATGGTTTGCCATCGGTTCAAAATATTTCTCAAAATTTTAATGTTAGTACTGACTATTTAAGCAGTATGCTAAAAAGTTTAACCGGACAAACAACCCAACAGCATATCCATAATAAATTAATAGAAAAAGCGAAAGTAAAATTATCTACCACGAACTTGTCTGTAAGTGAAATTGCTTATGAATTGGGGTTTGAGCATTCACAGTCTTTTAGTAAATTATTTAAATCCAAAACGAATCAAACACCATTAGAGTATCGGACATCATTTAACTAAAACCCAGAAAAACGCCCTATAACAGCACCTACCAGTAATTGGCGCGGACGAGGTAATATAAAGTTTTGTATCTTTAAAAAACCATTTGTGGGTATAGACAGTTGAGTGTTCCAAAACGCCAACTACTGGTAGCTGCAAAACGTTAGCGGTAATTTTATGACGACACGAAACAAATATTTAATACTCATGACAAGTTTGCTCCTGTATGCTTCCTGCTACGGACAGACAAAGGATAAAAATAAATTAGACAACTCAATTAAAACACAAATGGACAATTACGAATTGACCCCTGAGACAGCTCATCCGAATGCAAAGAAATTAATGACAGAGGAATTTTATTGGAGTCCTATTGAAGAATCTGGACCTTTTGGAAATGACGAAGGTTCTGACGCATTTTACGGTTTCAGACAATGGAGACAAAGCAACAAAACTATTAGTCCGATAGTTTTTTTAAAGGAACTAATTGATGGTTGGGGCTATCCACCTTTTGATTGGAACGAAATGGACACGACAAAAATCAGTCAGTATATTTCGCAAAGTCACAAATAGACAACTCTGAAATTGAAAAAAACATCCCAGCAATGCTTGAACATTTCAAAAAAATAGGAGAAAGTTCTGGTAAACAAATTGATGAGGCACAGCTGAGAGAAATTATGGCAGCCGCATCAAGCAATATGGGTGGCTCGTTATTATTAGGTATAGACAACGCAATTATTGCGGTAGGATTTGGTCAGTTTGTGATAGAAGGGAAAATTGACGAGGATGTCATGGCCATGACTAAAACTGCAATTAACCGAGAACTTCTTCCAATACTAATTGACAAATGGGACGGTGAATATAAAAAACACGTAAGGATCAGTTGACAA
This sequence comes from Candidatus Vicinibacter proximus, assembly GCA_016713905.1. Lineage (NCBI taxonomy): Bacteria > Pseudomonadati > Bacteroidota > Saprospiria > Saprospirales > Saprospiraceae > Candidatus Vicinibacter > Candidatus Vicinibacter proximus. The sequence goes on along the minus strand of JADJOE010000002.1, from coordinate 521,491 downwards.
AAATGTTGACGACAATTAACAAGTTGAACAAATAAGAAAAACTACCGCTAACAGCGGTTTTGCGCTATGCGGGCTGTTTGCTTCATTGAGTAATTTTAGTTAGTTTTAAATCGTAGTAAAATGACAATTATTCACTCCAAAACCCGCACAGCGTAAGAGCCGCAAAACGTTAGGTGCAAGCGTAAGACGACCGACAGAGCAATCATAAACCGACCGACAGAAGAACAAAATATTAAATTTGAAAACCGAAAGAAAAAAGTAAACGACATAATGACTGAGAAAGCAAAAAATAAAAACTTACAAGAAGCGAAGACCAATAAAAAAGGACAGATTTTATACGCAGCTTTCCGACATTGAAAGAGAGTTAAAGTATTACAAAAAGCACTTTAAAGACAAAGTTGTTTACTGTAACTGTGACGACCCACGAGTGAGCAACTTCTTTCATTTCTTCTCATAACACTTGAGAAACTTGGACTTAAAAACTCATTGCGACTTGCTACAAAATCAAGATATGGACTTGTTCAGCCAAACAACTCTGAACAAGCAATCTATTTAGAATACACAGGCGACAAGAACGGAAATAACGTTCCTGACCCAAACAAAATAGGGATAAAAAACTAAAAGGTGACGGAGATTTTAGAAGCAAAAGAATGTATTGAACTTTTAAAAAATCAGACATTGTTGTTACTAATCCACCTTTTTCACTATTCCGTGAATACGTTTCTCAACTCATTGAGTATGACAAGAAATTTATAATTGTCGGACATCAAAACGCTATAAAATACAAAGAAATATTTCCATTAATCAGAGACAACAAACTTTGGTTAGGTTACGGATTTAAAGGTGGTGCAGGACATTTTATAAACAGAACATTACGAAGATTACGCAACTGCAACAGACCGAAAGGAAGGAATGATAAAGAGTGTCAGGAGTTCATTGGTTTACCAATCTTGAAATCAATAAACGACACGAAGATTTAATCCTTTATAAAAATACACCCCAGAAGAATATCCAAAATTTGAAAATTTTGATGCAATCAATGTTGATGTAACAAAGGACATTCCAATGGATTATGAAGGCTTTATGGGTGTTCCCATAACTTTTATGGACAAATACAATCCCGACCAATTTGAGATTATCGGAGTTGGTATTGCAAACTTAGGTCTTGAAATGGGCATACAGCCTTACAAGCCCGAACATAAAAAATACAGAAAAAGGTTCAGAAACGTGGTGCGGTTGACGGTGATTTATATATGATGGTTGATGGAGCTGTAACCGTTCCGTATTCACGAATAATAATCAAGAACAAGAAAGTGCAAAAATGAAAATAGAACTCAAAGAAATAACAGTCCAAGACCTTACAAGTGGTTACGAAGACAACCAAGAGAACGGAGTTATTGGTTATGGTGGCAAATTGGACATTCGCCCACCTTACCAACGTGAATTTATTTACAAAGACAAACAACGTGAAGCAGTAATAGACACGATTACAAAAGACTATCCTTTGAATGTAATGTATTGGGCAGTTCGTGAAGATGGAAACTTTGAAGTAATAGACGGACAACAAAGGACAATTTCAATCAGCCAATACGTTGAAGGAGATTTTGCTTTTGAAAGCAGATATTTTCACAACCTGCAAAAGACGAACAAGAACAGATTTTTAAACTATAAAATAATGGTTTATCTGTGTAGCGGAACAGACAGCGAAAAATTAGAGTGGTTCAAGACAATCAACATTGCAGGAGAAAAACTAACCGACCAAGAATTAAGAAATGCAGTTTATTCAGGTTCGTGGGTTTCAGACGCAAAAAGATATTTCAGTAAAAATGGTTGTGCTGCATACGGTTTGGGTGGCGACTACTTGAACGGAACACCAATAAGACAAGACTATTTAGAAACCACAATTAAATGGATAAGCAAAGACGACATTGAGCATTATATGGCTAAACAACAACACGAGCCAAACGCCAATGATTTGTGGTTGTATTTTCAAAGCGTAATTAATTGGGTTAAGGTTGTCTTTCCAAAGTATCGTAAAGAGATGAAAGGCATACAATGGGGTTTTCTTTACAACGAATTTAAGGACAAGAAATTTGACCACAAAAAAACTTGAAGAAGAAATCACCAAACTAATGCAAGACGAAGACGTGACCAACAAAAAAGGAATTTACGAATACGTTTTGATACGCAAAGAAAGTTTTTACAAATTCGTGCATTTACAGACAATCAAAACCGGAAGCATACGAAAGACAGAAAGGAATTTGTCCAGTTTGCACAGAAGAATATCAACTTGAAGGAATGGAAGCCGACCATATTACACCTTGGCATTTAGGCGGTAAAACGACTGCTGACAATTGCCAAATGTTGTGCAAGGACGACAACAGAAGAAAAAGCGGAATATGAAGATAACCAACGACATAGTACAAGAACGCCAGCACCTAACAGCGGTTTGGCGTAATGGCGGGTTCAGTGCTTCGTATGACAGTTTTGTGCTAAGTTCAAGTGCAGTTCTTCGTATAAACATTTGTGCTAAAAATCCGCCACTACGCCAAGCCGCAAAACGTTATGCGGCTATTTTAGAACCATCTAAAGAAATGAAGAATTTAAGCAAAGTAAATTTACTACTAGTAATAGTTATACATTTTTTAATTTTTGGGTGTGAAAAGGAAAAAATTACTAATCACAGTGTGTTAGGAATTGGAACTGGGTAAAGACATATTATGGATTTACAAATTTCTATGATACGCCAAAAACGACTGGACTTAAACGCGAACTATCTTTTGATGATTACTATTTTAGTGAATTTATCAACAATATTTTAGTTAAGAGAGAACAATATGATTTAATTATTAAAAAGGATACTATAATAACTAACATGTATCTTAAATTTGAAAGTGGGTTTGAACAAAACATCTCTTTTAGTGGTGATACATTATTGTTGTTTAATTGGTTGGGAGAAGGCTCCTTGGAATACTACATAAGAAAATAAACAGCCGATAACATGAGATTGATGCAAGCAGAGCAGAATATTTTTCATTCCAGAAGAAGTTGTATATTTGGCTTGAGATCTTTGCTCTTGGTAGTCCGGTGCTCTGCCTGCATCAATCTCTGGCCGTTATGGGCAACCTTAAACAACGACCGTTCAAACAGTGACAGAAGAATTAAAAACATCAATTGAGGGACTTTACACGACCTTCTCACGCTATCCATTCAGTTCGACAATGGTCGGCTGCCCTTGCTGCGTTTCTGACACAGACAAAGAAAAAATTCACACTAAGCAACTTCGACATTTAGATGGTGACGACCTTTCGAGGTATGCTTTTAAGGCAATGACAACTTGGGGCGACACGGACGACTTCAAGCACTACTTGCCACGGATATTCGAGTTACTTTCAACAACTGACTTTATCGTTGACACCTTTGTTGTTTTAGGTAAACTTGACTATGGTAAATGGACAACTTGGGCGACAGAAGAGCAAAGAGTAATCAAATACTTTTTACTTGCATGGTGGACAGACATGACGAAGAACAAAAGCTATTTCGACAAAGAGGCTTTTATAGAAATTTACAAGTTGCTTGGCGACATAGACCAATTACTTGACAGGTGGGTAATATCTTTTGACGACAACAGTTTCAAAAGCTTAATTGACTTACTTGACAACTATTATCATGACTTGACCAACAAAAGCAATCAGTTTAAAGAGGTTGACAAAGGTTCTATTGACAAACTGGTCGTTTGGCTGACGGACAAGCAGGAAATAATTGAGAAGGGCTTTTCCACTATGAAAATATTGATAAAGAGTTTGCTGAGAAAGTATCGAACACACTTTATGTAATTGAATGGCCAACATGATAGACAACAAGGCAGCCCATAACAGCACCTACAAGAAATTGGCGGTTCAGTGGTTAAATGAAGCTTTGTTCTTCGTATCAAGTTCAGTGCTGGCAGACAGTTTTCGTCTCCGAAATCGCCAACTTCTTGTAGCTGCAATCCGTTATGTGCAATTAAAATGACATACCAAAAACTAACATATAGTGGGACTGAATGCAAGAATTACTTGTATTTCTCTTTTGACGCAGAATACTTTGACACCGACATCGTGACTAACGAGTTAAAACTTGAACCGACATCGGTGATGATTAAGAAAGACCCAGTTCCAAAATCCACTTCATGGAAATATCGAATTGATGCCGGTAGCGACATTGATTTAGAAGTTCATTTAGAAAAGCTTATTGACATTTTCGAAAACAAAGTTGAGCAAATAAAGCAGTTAAAGGAAAAGCTAAAACTGGAAACCCGACTGCAGTTTGTAATTGACATTGACATAAATCCTGATTCATCCACACCGTATTTCGGACTAAACAAAAGAACAATTGACTTTTTAGGAAGAACAGGAACAGAGGTTGACTTTGACCTTTACAAAGCGGACACGATTGGACTTTTAAATAAATTAGATGAATGATAACTGCACATAACAGGCGTTTGGCAAAAAAGCGGCTTCAGTGCTTAAATGAAGCTTTGTGCTTCGTATCAAGTTCAGTGCTGGCAGACAGTTTAGTGCTTCGAAATCCGCTTCTTCGCCAAGCGCCAAAACGTTAGCAGCAACCCAAACAGACGTATACCGACAATTACAAACAGACAATAAAATGGAATATACAGAACTTGACCATTTAAAAGACAAAGAGCAAATCGTAACTGACATTTACGAGAAATTAATCACTGAACTACACAAATTCGGACAAATAAAAGTTGAACCGAAAAAGACAAGCATTCATCTTGGAAACAGATTTGGATTTGCAGGCGTATACACTCGTAAAGACTATATTAACCTTGAAGTTCATTTAAACTACAAACTGACCAGCGACAGAGTATCAAAATAGAACAAGGTTCTACAAATCGTTTTCACCATACAATCAAGTTGACAAAAACCAAAGACATAGACAAGGAATTATTAACTTGGCTCAGAGAAGCCTACGAACTAAAAAAATAGACAGATGAATAATATTATCAAAGGACTTATTGCAGGAACAATTTTTGGAATAGTTTCAATAATTCCAATGTTCTTTATGACATTTGAAGACAAAACAAGAGCAATGACTGCTTCATTTATAAGCAGATTTGCAATTGGCTTTATTATTTTAATATGGAACTTCCAATTCCTAATTGGCTTAAAGGTGGTCTTGTTGGACTTGTTTTGAGTTTGCCAGACGCTATTGTAACCAAACAATATGCACCAATACTTGGACTTGGACTAATTGGTGGAATTGTATGTGGACTATTAGCAAAATAAAATCGGAAAACAATAGACAGAAAATGGGCAGCTGCTAACAGGGGTTTGAACGCAATGGGGGCAGAAGTAGTAAATTCAGCATTTGTACTTCTATTAAACTTTTGTGGTTTATTGAACATTTGCACTTCTAATTCCCCCACTGCGTCAAGCCCCAAACCGTTATGGGCAACCTTAAACAACGACCGTTCAAACAGTGACAGAAGAATTAAAAACATCAATTGAGGGACTTTACACGACCTTCTCACGCTATCCATTCAGTTCGACAATGGTCGGCTGCCCTTGCTGCGTTTCTGACACAGACAAAGAAAAAATTCACACTAAGCAACTTCGACATTTAGATGGTGACGACCTTTCGAGGTATGCTTTTAAGGCAATGACAACTTGGGGCGACACGGACGACTTCAAGCACTACTTGCCACGGATATTCGAGTTACTTTCAACAACTGACTTTATCGTTGACACCTTTGTTGTTTTAGGTAAACTTGACTATGGTAAATGGACAACTTGGGCGACAGAAGAGCAAAGAGTAATCAAATACTTTTTACTTGCATGGTGGACAGACATGACGAAGAACAAAAGCTATTTCGACAAAGAGGCTTTTATAGAAATTTACAAGTTGCTTGGCGACATAGACCAATTACTTGACAGGTGGGTAATATCTTTTGACGACAACAGTTTCAAAAACTTAATTGACTTACTTGACAACTATTATCATGACTTGACCAACAAAAGCAATCAGTTTAAAGAGGTTGACAAAGGTTCTATTGACAAACTGGTCGTTTGGCTGACGGACAAGCAGGAAATAATTGAGAAGGGCTTTTTCCACTATGAAAATATTGATAAAGAGTTTGCTGAGAAAGTATCGAACACACTTTATGTAATTGAATGGCCAACATGATAGACAACAAGGCAGCCCATAACAGCACCTACAAGAAATTGGCGGTTCAGTGGTTAAATGAAGCTTTGTTCTTCGTATCAAGTTCAGTGCTGGCAGACAGTTTTCGTCTCCGAAATCGCCAACTTCTTGTAGCTGCAATCCGTTAGTGGCAACCGTATGACGACAGCAATCAAGAAAATATTATCTTACATTTTGATCTCAATTTTTGTGGTTGGACTTTGGTGGTTTCTGACAGGGACAGACAATTATGCCTGGTTTCCAAAAGGGAAAGAAACTTTAATGCTTGACATTGCTCTCAATTTAATTTTTTACTACAAAACTCTTTTTTGGTTAGTTGTTTCAAACGTGACAGTTTTTGCAGTTAGACAATTGCTGAGCAAGAACTACAAGACGACTGCTATTACAGCACTTTTTGCAATAGCATTTTACTTTTTAGTAGGACAAGTGGTTGACAAAAAATGTGCTTTTCATTATTATTCAGTTTTTCATAACCAATCTGTTTCAGAAGAGTATATCGACAGACCAATACTAGAAGCAGGCTATCAAATCGGACCAATTGTAACTGAAAATATTGCTGACAAAGAAATGAAATATAGACGTTATGCTATCGGTGGACTTGAAAAAATAAAATATGCACCAGCGACCCCAACGCTTACCAAAATCCTACTTGACAAAAGTGAAATAGATGTCTTTAGAGCAGACGCATTTAAAGCATTAACTTCATTTGGCACAGACGAAACAAGGAAAATTATTTCTACTTTTAGACAACAAGCAAATGACACACTCGACAAAAAAGTAATTGAATATGCAGACTACTGGATGAAAAATAAATAGCGGACGACATAGAACGGCAGCCACTAACAGCATATTTGCAATAGGCGGGGTTTCGTGCTCCGCAGACAGTTTAGTGGTAGCCGAAAGTTTTGTGCTCCGCATAAAAATTAGTGATAAAAATCCCGCCCATCGCAAATCTGCAAACCGTTAGCGGTCATTGTAGAACGACACATCAAAACCAGAATCGAATGAAATTATTTTATCAAAAATATAAGCCAGTTATTGTTTTCTACTTTTTAGCGTGCCTTTTTTCTTGGCCTTTTTCTTTTGGAGAGACATTTATAGCGACAGTTGGAATAATCTGAACATCCATATTGTTTTAAAGCTTAGTCTGATTATGTGGGGACCTGGACTGTCTGCCATAATTTGCAGTCTGCTTTTCAGAAAACAAACCGTTAAAACGATAACATTCTTTGGAACTTCTATTATTAAAAGCCTTTTATTTTGGGGTATTCCAATGGTGCTATTTTTGACTTTTGGCTTCAAAGGATATGGCGGGTCATATATAAATTTTGCTATTTATATGGTCGGCACTTTCATCTTTACACTTGGAGAAGAACTTGGATGGCGTGGATTTTTGCAAGACCAACTCAACCATTTACCTAAGTGGAAACATTATCTCATTATCGGAGCTATGTGGGAACTATGGCACTTCACAACAAGGACATTATCGGGTAACATAATTGCAAGGTTACTCCGACCCTTACTTTTTGTCATTCCTAACTCATTGCTTTCTTGGGTTTTAGGAGAAGGCGTAAATAAATCAAAATCTATAATAGTTGCCGTAACGCTTCATTCTTGGATAAATATTCTCTTTGAGTTCGGCAATGTTAACACATATATCATATTTGGGTTATCTGTTCCTTTTTGGATTTTTATGCTTATTAAGTGGGATAAATCTTAGCTCAAATGAAAAATCATAAATATATACTATTCTTTTTACTGATTATTCCGTTAAAAACACTTGCCCAAAACAAGAACCATTATATAGGAATAAACCCAAATGTTACCGTTGAACCTTTTTACAACAAGGGTGAACTTGACATCAATATTTTTCCATTTGTTTACCAGCTGACCGTTACTAAAAGAGCCGATTTACGGTTTACATCAATTCTTAATTTAGGAATAAGGAACAACGGAAACGACATAAGCCATTTTGGGTTAGAAACTGCTATTCCTATATTTCTAAAAAGAAGAGTGATAAAAATGACCTTTCAAAAAGTTTTTATGTTTCACCTGTCATTAGTTTGACAAGAAACAAAATAGAAATGCATAACAATATCGGTATTTGGCTTGAACCTGGATACAATCTGTTATTTGACGACAAATTTGCTATGACATTTGGTTTACAAATTGGCGGAACATACTTCAACTATGACAATGATATTGACAAATGGAGAAATCACTTTGGAGTAAAAATCATTTTCGGAAAATGGATTTGAACATTGCAAGAAAAGAACAACGAACCGCTAACACGGGTTTTGCGTCAGGCGGGCTGACGTGCAAACTTGAAGCATTGTGCTTCTGATGAACTTTAGTAATAAAGTGAAAATTTGTACTTCGAAATCCGCCCGAACGCAAAGCCCGAGACCGTTATAGGGCATTTTAGAACGACAACAAAAGAAACAATTAAATAAAATATATTATGAAACTTAAATTTTTTTCTCTGACGTTCATCCTTCTCTTTTCGAGAGGTTGTGACTTCTATTCAACAAGCCTTTGGTTTTTGACAACCCGACAGGAGAACAAAACCCTTTATACAAATTTTTTGGCGTTGGATGGACTGGTTTAATTATATCTAATGTAATTATTGTTGGGATTATAATCTATGCATTTTATTACTATACGTTTAAGTATAGTCCGACACAAATCAAATCCACTTCAAATAACCTGACAGACTTTGTCTCTGAACTATATTTTAATGAAAAGGGACGATTTCTCGAAATTTTCTATAAGACACCAAAAACAAAAAGACGCTTCTTGCGCATTCAGGATATGTTTTAGTTCGAGTTCTTATTTTTGTAAGTTTCATAGCAACAATTCACAATTTATGTCAATTCTATAATATCTCATTTTACAATTCATTTAGAGATTTAGTTGGCAGGCCATTATATGTTATTTATGGACTAATGATAATCTCAATTTTTTATTTTTCGTATAGACTTTGGGACAAGGAGTATAGACAAACAATTAACCACTTTGAAACTGACAATGAATAAAAACGCCCTATAACAGGCGTTTGGCTCAATGGCGGGTGACTTGGTTAATTGAACATTCTACCTCGAATCAATCCCCAAAGTTTTTGGGGATGGTGTATTGACGGTTTTGTGCTCCGAAATCCGCCACTGTGCCAAGCGCCAATACGTCAGGTTGTGAAAAAACTAATTTAAAAATAAATACTAAATTTCTTTGCTGTATAAATACTGATTTGTATTTTTATATATTATGAATCATGTAACCGGAATACCAAGATTGCAATTGCAAATGAGTTCATTGGAAGATTCCATCGATAAAGATAATTCTGTACGATTTATTGATGCATTTGTAGAACAATTAGACCTTTTGAAACTTGGTTTTGAAGTCAAAACATTAAAAACCGAAGGTCGTCCAAGTTTTGAATCTTCTACACTCTTAAAAATATACCTATACGGCTACCTCAATGGATTGCGTAGCAGTCGCAGACTTGAAAATGAATGCATCAGGAATATTGAACTCAAATGGTTAACACTAGGTTTGTCCCCAAACTATCACACTATCTCCGATTTTAGAAAAGACAATCCATTGGCTTTAAAGAATGTATTCAAATTGTTCGTTGCTTTTCTTAAAGATATCGACCTTGTGTGTGGACAAACAATTGCTATAGATGGGACTAAATCCAGGGCTCACAATAGTAAAAAAAATAATTTTAATCAATTAAAAATTGATAGACAGCTTGCCTTTATTGAAGAAAAAAGCAATGAATATCTAAAGCAGCTTGAGCAAAATGACACTATAGAAGATGCAATTAAAGTGGCGAATATCCAAGATAAAATTGAGCGACTAAAGAAGAATAAAATTAAATACGAAGTATTACAAGATCAGTTAAAATCTTCAGGAGAACCTCAAGTCAGTACAACAGATCCTGATTCCAGGGCCCTTTTAGTTCAAGGTCAGGTGGTTGAAGTTTGCTACAATATACAGACAGCGGTTGATGAAAAGCATAAATTGATTGTAGCAACTCATACCTTAAACCGAAATGACAGAAATGCAATGTCAGACATAGCTCTTGAAGCCAAAGAAAATTTGCAGCTTGAAAGTTTTGTGGCTTTATTAGACAAGGGATATCATAATGGTAAGGAAATTAAACAATGTGAAGATGCTAATATTGTAACCATTGTAGCACCTTCGGCCATAGTCAACAGCAATATACACGGAACCACTCCAGATTATGTGGTGACTAATTTTATCTATCATGAAAACACTGACACTTATACTTGTCCTGAAGGAAGAACATTGAGTACCACCGGAACATGGCATAAAAAATCCGGAAGAGGAAATACGAGTCATCAATTTAAAAAATATAGAACACCAGATTGCAAAACCTGTCCGGTAAAGCATTTGTGTACTGGAAGAGCAAGCGGTGGTAGAGAAATAGAGAGAAGTGAATATGCTGCTGCAGTGGAAGCCAATAATAAACGATATAAAGAAAATGCATCATTGTATCGCAAGCGTCAAGAGATTAATGAACATGTGTTCGGCACAATAAAGAGAAAGTGGGGATATTATTATACCAATCTGAAAGGCCTGAAGAAAGTCAATGGAGAACACAGTCTCATTATGCTCGTTTACAACATCAAGCGATGTTTCAAAATACTTGGCGTCCCAGAGCTGATTGAAAAATTAAAAAATTGGGTATCTCCTTACAAGAAAGACCCTATTTTTGTTTTAAATCGGTCTATTTTAAGAACATTAGAGCAATTATTATTTACAAGATTTCAATTTGCAGCTTAAGAATTAGTACTCTCAAAAGTCATCGAAATGAACTAAACAGCTTTTATGAAGCACATTTATAATATTATGAATAATAAAAAGAGTTTTTTCACAGTCTGACGTTAGCAGCAACCCAAACAGACGTATACCGACAATTACAAACAGACAATAAAATGGAATATACAGAACTTGACCATTTAAAAGACAAAGAGCAAATCGTAACTGACATTTACGAGAAATTAATCACTGAACTACACAAATTCGGACAAATAAAAGTTGAACCGAAAAAGACAAGCATTCATCTTGGAAACAGATTTGGATTTGCAGGCGTATACACTCGTAAAGACTATATTAACCTTGAAGTTCATTTAAACTACAAACTGACCAGCGACAGAGTATCAAAAATAGAACAAGGTTCTACAAATCGTTTTCACCATACAATCAAGTTGACAAAAACCAAAGACATAGACAAGGAATTATTAACTTGGCTCAGAGAAGCCTACGAACTAAAAAAATAGACAGATGAATAATATTATCAAAGGACTTATTGCAGGAACAATTTTTGGAATAGTTTCAATAATTCCAATGTTCTTTATGACATTTGAAGACAAAACAAGAGCAATGACTGCTTCATTTATAAGCAGATTTGCAATTGGCTTTATTATTTTTAATATGGAACTTCCAATTCCTAATTGGCTTAAAGGTGGTCTTGTTGGACTTGTTTTGAGTTTGCCAGACGCTATTGTAACCAAACAATATGCACCAATACTTGGACTTGGACTAATTGGTGGAATTGTATGTGGACTATTAGCAAAATAAAATCGGAAAACAATAGACAGAAAATGGGCAGCTGCTAACAGGGGTTTGAACGCAATGGGGGCAGAAGTAGTAAATTCAGCATTTGTACTTCTATTAAACTTTTGTGGTTTATTGAACATTTGCACTTCTAATTCCCCCACTGCGTCAAGCCCCAAACCGTTACCTGCAAGCTTAAAGACAAACTTCAAAGACAAAAAGACCAGAATGATTGACCGAGACTTTTGTGAATTTTTAGAATATGAAATCTGTAAAGCGTTTGAGCATACAGACAATGACCAAATCAAAGGCTTTTGGTGTGACGGAATTTTATTAAACCAACCTGACAGTTCTTATTCTCAAAAATTTGTAAATGACAATAGACAAGTAAAATTAAAAGCCTTTATCGGCAAAGACGGACAAACAGAATACGAATTGACTTTGAAATTTGGAAACAAGTCATTAAGCAGATACGCAAGAAACTTGGACATTAAAGAATGTGTGCCAAACCCAGACAAACAAAACTGGTTTGACATTGACACTACACGAAATAATATTGAGATACAACTTGACTAACGACAGAAAGCCAGCAGGTAACAGCACATTTGCAATAGGCGGGGTTTCGTGCTCCGCAGACACATTTATGCAAGTCGACAGTTTTGTGCTCCGCATAAACATTAGTGGTAGGAATCCCGCCCATCGCAAATCTGCAAAACGTTATGGGCAACCTTAAACAACGACCGTTCAAACAGTGACAGAAGAATTAAAAACATCAATTGAGGGACTTTACACGACCTTCTCACGCTATCCATTCAGTTCGACAATGGTCGGCTGCCCTTGCTGCGTTTCTGACACAGACAAAGAAAAAATTCACACTAAGCAACTTCGACATTTAGATGGTGACGACCTTTCGAGGTATGCTTTTAAGGCAATGACAACTTGGGGCGACACGGACGACTTCAAGCACTACTTGCCACGGATATTCGAGTTACTTTCAACAACTGACTTTATCGTTGACACCTTTGTTGTTTTAGGTAAACTTGACTATGGTAAATGGACAACTTGGGCGACAGAAGAGCAAAGAGTAATCAAATACTTTTTACTTGCATGGTGGACAGACATGACGAAGAACAAAAGCTATTTCGACAAAGAGGCTTTTATAGAAATTTACAAGTTGCTTGGCGACATAGACCAATTACTTGACAGGTGGGTAATATCTTTTGACGACAACAGTTTCAAAAACTTAATTGACTTACTTGACAACTATTATCATGACTTGACCAACAAAAGCAATCAGTTTAAAGAGGTTGACAAAGGTTCTATTGACAAACTGGTCGTTTGGCTGACGGACAAGCAGGAAATAATTGAGAAGGGCTTTTTCCACTATGAAAATATTGATAAAGAGTTTGCTGAGAAAGTATCGAACACACTTTATGTAATTGAATGGCCAACATGATAGACAACAAGGCAGCCCATAACAGCACCTACAAGAAATTGGCGGTTCAGTGGTTAAATGAAGCTTTGTTCTTCGTATCAAGTTCAGTGCTGGCAGACAGTTTTCGTCTCCGAAATCGCCAACTTCTTGTAGCTGCAATCCGTTATGTGCAAGGCTATGACGACAGAGTAGTCAAAAACATTAAGTTAAACGAATGAGAAAATACGACAATTATAATCCAGCGACACATAATGGCTATTTGCCGATTCGGACACTTCAACATAACTTAATTGATTGGTTCGAAAATGTAACTCCTGATTTCCTACAAGAGATATTTTATGAAACAGAATTTAATGGACTGCAAAAGGGAATTGGTTACAAAATAGAAAGGCAGCCAATAACAGAATCATCTGAGATAACACCACAACGGAAAATTTGGCTTTATGAGAATTACAATCAGTTTCTTTGGACTGTTTCTTATTCCTTAATCGTTCTATTTGACGAAGGAATACAAATACCAATTCTTTCAAGGAGATATAACGGAACAATCGATTATGAAAATATTCATATAAGACGAGCAGTTGCAACCTTTAAAGAAGGCTTTAATTTATTCAAGAATTACAATGACTGGGTTTTCTTTGACTTGCCAAATCCTGAAAAATTTGTCGAGTATGAAAAAACATATATTGAAAAAGCAAACGGAATTTTCTGTGCTGCAATGACCTTTACTCTTCTTCACGAATTTGGACATCAATATTTCGGACATCTCGAAGTAAATCCGACACCAGAAGAAAGTAAAAAAGATGAGTTTAATGCAGACGACTTTGCCTATGATAAGTTTGCAACAAAATTCGACACCGAATATGCAAAAACACTTAAACTTGGTGTAGTTGTAGCATTAATATCATTAGCATTTTTTGACGACACCATCGAAGGTGGTGAACAACATCCTGACCCTGACCAAAGAATTCTTGCACAATTACAAAAAATGAATCTTGACGAAAAAGACAATCTATGGGGTGTTGCAAGTTTAGCTTTTAGATTATGGTCTATTGCATATAATAAACCTTTTGACTTTCCAACAGAAGTAGAAAATTACAAGGAGTTATTTGACCTAACACTTCAAAGAATTAATGATTACAAAGCAGGACAACTATGACAAACAAGAAAAGCCCAGCACATAACATGCGTTTGGCGTCATGCGGGGTGACATTCTTACATTCAAGTTCAGTTTTTCAAATCAACTTTAGTGCTGGGTTGAAAGTTTTGTGCTCCGAAATCCCGCACGAACGCCAAGCGCAAAAACGTTAGGTGCAAGCGTAAGACGACCGACAGAGCAATCATAAACCGACCGACAGAAGAACAAAATATTAAATTTGAAACCGAAAGAAAAAAGTAAACGACATAATGACTGAGAAAGCAAAAAATAAAAACTTACAAGAAGCGAAGACCAATAAAAAGGACGAATTTTATACGCAGCTTTCCGACATTGAAAGAGAGTTAAAGTATTACAAAAAGCACTTTAAAGACAAAGTTGTTTACTGTAACTGTGACGACCCACGAGTGAGCAACTTCTTTCATTTCTTCTCATACAACTTTGAGAAACTTGGACTTAAAAAACTCATTGCGACTTGCTACAAAAATCAAGATATGGACTTGTTCAGCCAAAACAACTCTGAACAAGCAATCTATTTAGAATACACAGGCGACAAGAACGGAAATAACGTTCCTGACCCAAACGAAATAGGGATAAAAAAACTAAAAGGTGACGGAGATTTTAGAAGCAAAGAATGTATTGAACTTTTAAAAAAATCAGACATTGTTGTTACTAATCCACCTTTTTCACTATTCCGTGAATACGTTTCTCAACTCATTGAGTATGACAAGAAATTTATAATTGTCGGACATCAAAACGCTATAAAATACAAAGAAATATTTCCATTAATCAGAGACAACAAACTTTGGTTAGGTTACGGATTTAAAGGTGGTGCAGGACATTTTATAAACGAACATTACGAAGATTACGCAACTGCAACAGACCGAAAGGAAGGAATGATAAGAGTGTCAGGAGTTCATTGGTTTACCAATCTTGAAATCAATAAACGACACGAAGATTTAATCCTTTATAAAAAATACACCCCAGAAGAATATCCAAAATTTGAAAATTTTGATGCAATCAATGTTGATGTAACAAAGGACATTCCAATGGATTATGAAGGCTTTATGGGTGTTCCCATAACTTTTATGGACAAATACAATCCCGACCAATTTGAGATTATCGGAGTTGGTATTGCAAACTTAGGTCTTGAAATGGGCATACAGCCTTACAAGCCCGAACATAAAAAATACAGAAAAGAAGTTCAGAAACGTGGTGCGGTTGACGGTGATTTATATATGATGGTTGATGGAGCTGTAACCGTTCCGTATTCACGAATAATAATCAAGAACAAGAAAGTGCAAAAATGAAAATAGAACTCAAAGAAATAACAGTCCAAGACCTTACAAATGGTTACGAAGACAACCAAGAAAACGGAGTTGTTGGTTACGGTGGCAAATTGGACATTCGCCCACCCTACCAACGTGAATTTATTTACAAAGACAAGCAGCGTGAAGCAGTAATAGACACGATTACAAAAGACTATCCTTTGAATGTAATGTATTGGGCAGTTCGTGAAGATGGAAACTTTGAAGTAATAGACGGACAACAAAGGACAATTTCAATCAGCCAATACGTTGAAGGAGATTTTGCTTTTGAAAGCAGATATTTTCACAACCTGCAAAAAGACGAACAAGAACAGATTTTAAACTATAAAATAATGGTTTATCTGTGTAGCGGAACAGACAGCGAAAAATTAGAGTGGTTCAAGACAATCAACATTGCAGGAGAAAAACTAACCGACCAAGAATTAAGAAATGCAGTTTATTCAGGTTCGTGGGTTTCAGACGCAAAAAGATATTTCAGTAAAAATGGTTGTGCTGCATACGGTTTGGGTGGCGACTACTTGAACGGAACACCAATAAGACAAGACTATTTAGAAACCACAATTAAATGGATAAGCAAAGACGACATTGAGCATTATATGGCTAAACAACAACACGAGCCAAACGCCAATGATTTGTGGTTGTATTTTCAAAGCGTAATTAATTGGGTTAAGGTTGTCTTTCCAAAGTATCGTAAAGAGATGAAAGGCATACAATGGGGTTTTCTTTACAACGAGTTTAAGGACAAGAAATTTGACCACAAAAAACTTGAAGAAGAAATCACCAAACTAATGCAAGACGAAGACGTGACCAACAAAAAAGGAATTTACGAATACGTTTTGATACGCAAAGAAAGGTTTTTACAAATTCGTGCATTTACAGACAATCAAAAACGGGAAGCATACGAAAGACAGAAAGGAATTTGTCCAGTTTGCACAGAAGAATATCAACTTGAAGGAATGGAAGCCGACCATATTACACCTTGGCATTTAGGCGGTAAAACGACTGCTGACAATTGCCAAATGTTGTGCAAGGACGACAACAGAAGAAAAAGCGGAATATGAAGATAACCAACGACATAGTACAAGAACGCCAGCACCTAACAGCGGTTTGGCGTAATGGCGGGTTCAGTGCTTCGTATGACAGTTTTGTGCTAAGTTCAAGTGCAGTTCTTCGTATAAACATTTGTGCTAAAAATCCGCCACTACGCCAAGCCGCAAAACGTTAATTCCAATTTCAAGAACTAAAAAGATCTTCAAATCGTTAAATAAAAGATATGAATGTCCACCAAATATGAAAAATAATTTTTACACGATCCTACTTCTAAATCTATTATTATTAGATAGTTCTTTTGCTCAGAAATATACTCCATTAAATTTTAAAAATTATATTCCACTATGGACGCATCTTCACAATACAGATAAGATTCCAATAAAAAGTGGTAATTGGATTTTTCTGGAACAAAACTTTTATAGAGCCCCGGCAGTAATTGACAAAAATGTCTTATATAATGTGTATAATGTAGTTTTTGGTCCTGCATGGATAGGTGGTTACTATGTTGAGGCAATTGATATCACAAATGGAATGTTGTTATGGGATCAAATATATTATAGTGAAACTGTCGGAGAGAGGCGTTATGCGAATAGACCAATTGTTAATGGAGATACACTGGAATTATTGATCCACGAAGAATATAGTAAGTTTGATACATTATTTAAACCAATATGGTTTGTTGCGTCTGCTAGAAGGTTGATTTTAAACAAAAACAATGGGGAAATACTGGACTCAAGCTTTTCAATTCCAAAAGATCCACATGCAAGAAGAATTCCTGTTCCCTTTCCCTATGGTCCTACACATCTTTACTATATTGATACAAACTTTATTGTCATAAATCATTTGGTCTTGACAGACACAGTTTCTGGAAAAAGCAGCATCTGGTATAATCGAATAGTACTTGACCTTAGTAATAAAGAAATAGGCAATACTGAACTCTACGTTCCAACTAAGTACCATAAATTGGTTGATGGATTATACAATTATGATAATAGCAATAGTACATTTTGTACATATACTTCAGAAACTCATCCTGATTCAGTGGTGCAACAAGACTTTGATATTGGGTATTATTACATGGACAAAAACTTAAATATTCTGAATTCGGGCAATCTGAATATCTTAAAAACAGCTGATGCAAATCAATTTGGACCATCATATATTTCAGAAGATCATTTCATATTTAGCTCAGGTTTTTATCAGGATAATCCTTACTATTTCCAATCTTTGGGTTTTATCCTTTTTGATCGATTGGGGAATCCTATAGAAAAATAGATCTTAGGCCTTTGGAAAGTGATTCAAGAAAGGCAAGATTCACACTAGCTACATTTTTAAATACTTCAAAAGGCCCTAGGATATTAATTTGTGTTCATTCAGTAACAAAAAATATCGTAGAAACCTACATATCAGATGGCTTAGGGAACATAAATAAAACAAATACATTTTTTATTGATCCTGGAGCTAAGACTGAAATTTTAATAAATAAATTAGATATAGTAGGAAATAATTTATTGCTCAATTTTATTTATAGGGAAAATCGTACAGGTTTAAATGAGTCTCCACTTTGGTCTAGTTGGATTATGATTAAGGGTGAAGATATTGGTATTTTGACTACAAATAAAGATGTAAGTTTAAGTAGTGAAAGTATATTAAAAATATCTCCCAATCCAACTTCTGATATTTTGACAATAGAATTTGATAATGTAACTTCAGGAAAGCTACAAATTTATAATGAAATTGGTCATTTGATTAGTTCTAAAGATTTATATGATGTTAAGAATTATAATTACAATGTAAGTGAATTAGTTGATGGCAAATATCACATTAAGTTTATCGACGACAATAAAATATATAATGCACAATTTATTAAAGTTAAATGATGGTATTATACGTTAATGATTAAAATTAGAGTCCGAAAAATAAAATTAGGCGTAAGAAAAAATGAAACTGGAATTAACACAGTATTGACGATCATGCCACCAAATTACTTACTTTTTCAGGATTGGTATAAATGAATATTATTTTTCACTCTTGGTTTTAATCAAATGGTGGCACGTCGTCAATACAAAACGTTATGGGCAACTTTAGACAGTCGACACAAATGAGAAACAGCATAATAATTTCAACATTGACACTTTTACTTATTGCTTGTAATACAAATACAGACAAGAAATCGACAGACGTTGAAACTGCCGACAGTTCAACAGTTTCTTTAACAAATATCAATTCAGAAAGATTTCTTCCAGAGACTAAAGCAACTGAAAAATTCGACACATTAATAGCCGACAAACAATTGCAAGTTACAATCATACGGATAGACCTTGACAGCTATGTAGTAAATGAATATGAAGACAACGGTAAAAAGCAAATCGACAAGTATAGAGATGCAGAAATAGCATTGACAATTAAACAAAAGTCGCAAATACTTTTGGACACCGTTTTCAGAAAAGAGCAGTTTTCAAAGTATAGTGACAAGGGTTTTATGGATATTGCAATTTTCCACAATTATTGGTTTAACAAGTTAGACAAAGACAAAATAGAACTTTTTGGAGTAATTAGTAAACCTGATACTGACTGGACAATTGACTTTCACCATTACTTTGACTTGACAAATAGAAAGCTGACCTTTAAGCAAGAAATAAATGACGAAGAATAGAAAAGCAGCCCATAACAGCACATTTGCAATAGGCGGGGTTTCGAGCTCCGGAGACAGTTTTGTGGTTACAGAAAATTTGTATCTTCGAATAAGCATTTGTGCTGGAAAACCCGCCCATCGCAAATCTGCGATCCGTTACAGGCAATTATAAAATGAAACAGACAACACTTTTTATCCTAACATTATTTATTCTGACCTTTGACTGCAAGGCACAAAACAACGACTGCTTTGAGGTCAAGTATCTGGATTTTTTTGGCATTGCGGACTTTGACACCATAAAGTGGCCAGACAATGAGTTAAATCAATTATTAAAAAGAGACTTCACAAAAAACGAAAAGGACAAGGAATTAAAAACTAACTTTCTAATTCCTATGATTGTCCTACAACTTAAAGGCTTTCATCCTACCTGCGAGAAATTATCTGACACTACTCAATACAGTAAATTAATCCAACTATATTTCAATATTCGTCAAAAAGACAAATCTGTGATTAATGGAAAAACTCTTCCTCAACAATTGGAATTTATCAGACAAGACTATTATGACCAGGTGCTTAACGACACTTTATTACCATTTATGAACTATACTTTGGACGATGGCCCATTATTCGGTCAGCTTTCAAAGTATATTCCAAAATTAGACAATGGAAAATATATTGAGACTGACTTCGGGAAACTGACAATTGTAAAGTCAAATGAAAAAATCCACTTAATAGCGACAGATAATAAACAAAGAGTAATGTGGACAAGAGTAATGACTGGAACTTCTGAAAGAGTTTTGACAGACTTACACTTCGGAGAAAACCCTGTGTTCAAAACATCTCGTGCATATATAATTGCTATGAGCTCAGAAGGCGAAAGGCTGACCTTATATTTAAAATTGGACGGAAACTTTATGTATTACTACCACTCATGGTGATGGACAAAACTGCCTGTAACAGCACATTTGCAATAGGCGGGGTTTCGTATCCGAAGAAAGTTTTGGATTTGAAAAAAATTTGTATCTTCGAATGTGCATTTATGCTGGAAAACCCGCCCATCGCAAATCTGCAAAACGTTACCCGCAAGCTTAACAGAACGACACAACAAAAAAAAATGACACGAGAAGAATTTGTTAAAAACTTTTACTTAGAACGAAAATCACTTGTCGAACTATATTTAAGTTTTGACAAAGAGACTGACGTTTCTAAACTAATTGTCGACTTACATCTTGACGAACAAAAAACTGAGAATATTCGACAAATTTTGAATGGGGTTTTAAGAGACGCATTTTACACAACTTTGTTGGGACTTGACGGTGCAGTGCAAATCGGAGAACGACAAGAAACATATAAAATTGAAGATGAAAACGGCAATATATTGACAGGTGGACAAATCGAAATTTTCGCTTGGGAATATTTTCACAACAACAAGTTTGAGTTAGAAAATTCAAATGCAGACTTTATTGCAACATTGACATACAAGACTACAAAGCAAGGCGGACGAAAAACATCAGCTAAAACGGGCTATAGACCACAAATGAAATTTGACTTTGATGAAATGCAAACTTCAGGACAACAAACGTTCATTGACAGAGAACTTGTTTTCCCAGGTGACACAGTTGAAGCAGAAATAAAAATTCTTGCTATTGACCATTTCGCAAACCGACTGTCAGAGAAAATGCAGTTTGAATTTAGAGAAGGTGCAACAGTAATTGGAACAGGAATAATTAAGCATATAATCAATGAGAAACTCAAAAAAGCCAGCAGGTAACAGGCGTTTGGCAAAAAAGCGGTTTCTATGCTTAAATGAAGCTTTGTGTTTCGTATCAAGTTCTGTGCTGGTAGAAAGTTTAGGGCTTCGAAATCAGCTTCTTCGCCAAGCGCCAAAACGTTAGTGGCAACCGTATGACGACAGCAATCAAGAAAATATTATCTTACATTTTGATCTCAATTTTTGTGGTTGGACTTTGGTGGTTTCTGACAGGGACAGACAATTATGCCTGGTTTCCAAAAGGGAAAGAAACTTTAATGCTTGACATTGCTCTCAATTTAATTTTTTACTACAAAACTCTTTTTTGGTTAGTTGTTTCAAACGTGACAGTTTTTGCAGTTAGACAATTGCTGAGCAAGAACTACAAGACGACTGCTATTACAGCACTTTTTGCAATAGCATTTTACTTTTTAGTAGGACAAGTGGTTGACAAAAAATGTGCTTTTCATTATTATTCAGTTTTTCATAACCAATCTGTTTCAGAAGAGTATATCGACAGACCAATACTAGAAGCAGGCTATCAAATCGGACCAATTGTAACTGAAAATATTGCTGACAAAGAAATGAAATATAGACGTTATGCTATCGGTGGACTTGAAAAAATAAAATATGCACCAGCGACCCCAACGCTTACCAAAATCCTACTTGACAAAAGTGAAATAGATGTCTTTAGAGCAGACGCATTTAAAGCATTAACTTCATTTGGCACAGACGAAACAAGGAAAATTATTTCTACTTTTAGACAACAAGCAAATGACACACTCGACAAAAAAGTAATTGAATATGCAGACTACTGGATGAAAAATAAATAGCGGACGACATAGAACGGCAGCCACTAACAGCATATTTGCAATAGGCGGGGTTTCGTGCTCCGCAGACAGTTTAGTGGTAGCCGAAAGTTTTGTGCTCCGCATAAAAATTAGTGATAAAAATCCCGCCCATCGCAAATCTGCAAACCGTTAGCAGCAACCCAAACAGACGTATACCGACAATTACAAACAGACAATAAAATGGAATATACAGAATTTGACCATTTAAAAGACAAAGAGCAAATCGTAACTGACATTTACGAGAAATTAATCACTGAACTACACAAATTCGGACAAATAAAAGTTGAACCGAAAAAGACAAGCATTCATCTTGGAAACAGATTTGGATTTGCAGGCGTATACACTCGTAAAGACTATATTAACCTTGAAGTTCATTTAAACTACAAACTGACCAGCGACAGAGTATCAAAAATAGAACAAGGTTCTACAAATCGTTTTCACCATACAATCAAGTTGACAAAAACCAAAGACATAGACAAGGAATTATTAACTTGGCTCAGAGAAGCCTACGAACTAAAAAAATAGACAGATGAATAATATTATCAAAGGACTTATTGCAGGAACAATTTTTGGAATAGTTTCAATAATTCCAATGTTCTTTATGACATTTGAAGACAAAACAAGAGCAATGACTGCTTCATTTATAAGCAGATTTGCAATTGGCTTTATTATTTTTAATATGGAACTTCCAATTCCTAATTGGCTTAAAGGTGGTCTTGTTGGACTTGTTTTGAGTTTGCCAGACGCTATTGTAACCAAACAATATGCACCAATACTTGGACTTGGACTAATTGGTGGAATTGTATGTGGACTATTAGCAAAATAAAATCGGAAAACAATAGACAGAAAATGGGCAGCTGCTAACAGGGGTTTGAACGCAATGGGGGCAGAAGTAGTAAATTCAGCATTTGTACTTCTATTAAACTTTTGTGGTTTATTGAACATTTGCACTTCTAATTCCCCCACTGCGTCAAGCCCCAAACCGTTATGTAGCATAAAAACATATAATAATGAAAAGAAACACAATCAATATTCTGATTTCAGTATTATCTATATTTTCAGCTCAACGATTGCTTGCTCAAGAAAATAAATTCTTATTAAGTATTGAATACTCACCGAATTGTTCAAAAATTACTGATGAAGTGGCAAATGAAAAATACAAATTAAGTCACAATGCTTTAATAAGAATTGAATATAATACAAAAGGAAAGATTAAGCCATCATTAGGTTTAGGATATCTCAATACCGGTGAGTTAGAAAAATCTGAAATTGGAGGACAGCAGGGAATTGAAGAAGTAAAATTCATTCATAATTATAATTATCTTTTCATTCCAATTGGGGTGATAATCAAATTTGGGAAGTTTTATTTCTTACCTGAAATTGGACTTGGAGTTAATATATCAAATAATACAAGACAAATAACGAAATTTACAAACGGTGAAACAGAAAAGGAAACGCGAGATGAAACCTTAATTTCTGGCGAATTTAATAAACTTTCAATCCCATTGTCATTAAGTGTCGCAAGGCAAATTTCAATTGGTAGTAAATCATTTTCAACAGGATTGAAAGGATACTATGGAATTAACAAAGTTGTAAGAGATGTGCCTCGAAACAATCATTATTTTGGACTAGGGGTAATATTAGCAATGAATTTATAAATGGAAATACGCTACATAACAATGCATATGACGATCAGCCTTCCCATTCGGTCAGGCCGCCGCATATGCCAAACGTTAGGTGCAACTCTTTATAAGTATTTTCTTTTAAGTAAGCATTTTTTAAAACATCTCGGAATATGGAAAATATTGAAATAAAATCATTTGATCATCTTTTGAAAATTCTTAGAAAAGAAGAATATCAATGCGGTCACGTAATTTTCCGAGGTGTAACTGATAGAAAGAATCACAAATTAATTCCATCAGTCGGAAGATTGAAGGAATTCCAACATGAACCATTATCGGAGTTAGTAAGACATGAAAGGGAGTTATTGAGTTTATACAGACATAAGACTTACGGTGAACTGCGAAAAATACCTCATAATGATTGGGTTTGGCTTGCTTTAGGTCAGCATCACAGTTTACCAACTCGATTGTTGGATTGGACCTATAGTCCATTAGTCGCAGCATTTTTCGCCACTGAGCCTAAAATTAAATATGATGGAACATTACTTCCTTTAAACCCAAGTGGAGGAGCGATATATCTTTTGCACGATTGTAATTACTTAGATGCTTATACGACGACGCTTGATCCATTTGAAACTGATGATTATAAGATAGTTTACACTCCCGTTATTACGAATAGAATTGCCGGACAAGGCGGTTTATTCACAATTCACAAAGATCCACGAGAAGAGTTTGATATCGGATTTGAAGGAAAGCGAAAAGGAAAGGGAAAAACAAATCCTAGGTGGATTCATAAATTGGAATTTAGCCAGGAAGTTGGAAAGGAAATACAACGAACGCTTCACTTTCTTGGAATTAGAGAAGGAAGCATTTATCCCGATATTGATGGATTTGGTTTGGACACAAAGATTCGATTTGCAATTGGCGACTGTCACACAATGTACTAGAGAGCAGCACCTAACAGCGGACAAGCGCAATTCGGGTATTTTGGAAAGCTGAGCTTTTTCGTTTCTTTGTATCTTCGTCGTCGGCTGAAAGATTTCGATCACCAATCCCGAACTGGGCCTGCCCGCGAAGCGTTAGCGGTCATTGTAACGAACGCCCCAACAACTTGACAATTGAACATTAGATACAATAATTACAAATGGACAACTTGAAACACTTTCTTAAAATATTGACAGTTGTATTTCTATTGACAGTTACAAAATCCTTTGGACAGAGTAACGGATGTGATACTGTTTACAGTTATGTTGAAGTAATGCCAAAATATGACAAAGACATTAAAGGTCTTTCTGACTATTTGATGAAAGAATTGGTTCCAATTATTGGTGACTGTATAAAGCGTGACACCGAAATAATTGCAAGTTTGATTATAATCTTGACTATTGACAGCAATGGAAAAGTAATTGGCGCAACTTTTCCAAAACATAATTTGACCTCATTTTGTAAAGACGAATTAAAGAAAAAACTTTTGACAATGAATGGCTGGACAGCGGGACAAAAAGATGGACTGCCTGTATGTTGCGAATTCAACTGGCCAATTAGTTGTTTAAAATGGGAGTGACATGACAAAGAACATTCAAAGGCAATGACAAACGAGAAAGGCCAACGAACCGCTAACAGCACATTTGCAATAGGCGGGCTTTCGTGCTCCGAAAAAGTTTTTGGTTTCAAGAAAGTTTGTATCTTCGAATGGGCATTTGTGTTGGGGAACCCGCCCATCGCAAATCTGCGGAACGTTATATGCCACTTTAGGACGACACGACAATGAAAGAACAAATAGAAAATATATTGCCAACTGACGACAAAAAACGAAAATGGATTTCGGTCGGACTGACTGTTATCATTTCAGGACTTTTGACAATTTGGGGCATTTACGGAATTGGACAATATGGAATTGCCTTGTTTATTTTAACACCTCTATTGATTGGTGCGGGTTCGACAATTTTATACGGACTGAAAAAAGAGATAACAAAAAAGGAAGCGTGGCAAATTGGCTTTTTGACACTTGGAATTTTTACGGCAGGACTTTTAGTGTTTGCAATTGAAGGTGTAATCTGCATTGCAATGGCTGCACCAATTGGACTTTTGTTGACTTGGGTTGGGAGTTTAATTGGCTATGCAATAGTCAACAAGACACCAAACAACGCACCAACGACAATGCTAATTTTAATCGGTATCATTCCGACAATGGCGTTTATAGAAAAAGACAACGAACCGACTTTGACTTCGGTTGTAACTTCAATAGAGATTAACGCAGACCCTCAGACAGTTTGGAAAAACGTTGTTGAGTTTCCGCAACTTGACGAGCCGACCGAATTTATTTTTAAGACTGGAATTGCATATCCAATAAACGCAAAAATTGAAGGAACAGGAGTTGGAGCGGTTAGACATTGCAACTTCACGACAGGAAGTTTTGTAGAACCAATAACCGTTTGGGACGAACCACGACTTTTAAAATTTGACGTAGTAGAACAACCCGAACCAATGAAAGAATTAAGTTTTTGGGACATTGACGCTCCTCACTTACACGACTATTTTGTTTCTAAACAAGGACAATTCAAACTGACAGAATTGCCAAACGGAAACACGCTTTTAGAAGGCACAACTTGGTATTATCACAACATAAGACCGACATTTTATTGGCAAATTTGGAGTGACCATATCATTCACAACATACACGAACGAGTTTTGACACACATAAAGAGAAACGCTGAAAATGAAAAGAAAAGCGGCATATAACACGGGTTTTGCGTCAGGCGTGGTGGCGTGCAAACTTGGAGTTTTGTGCTTCTATTCAAGTTTCGTGCTGGTTGACAGTTTTGTTCTCCGAAACCCGCCCGAACGCAAAGCCCGGAACCGTTATGGGCAACTTTAGACAGTCGACACAAATGAGAAACAGCATAATAATTTCAACATTGACACTTTTACTTATTGCTTGTAATACAAATACAGACAAGAAATCGACAGACGTTGAAACTGCCGACAGTTCAACAGTTTCTTTAACAAATATCAATTCAGAAAGATTTCTTCCAGAGACTAAAGCAACTGAAAAATTCGACACATTAATAGCCGACAAACAATTGCAAGTTACAATCATACGGATAGACCTTGACAGCTATGTAGTAAATGAATATGAAGACAACGGTAAAAAGCAAATCGACAAGTATAGAGATGCAGAAATAGCATTGACAATTAAACAAAAGTCGCAAATACTTTTGGACACCGTTTTCAGAAAAGAGCAGTTTTCAAAGTATAGTGACAAGGGTTTTATGGATATTGCAATTTTCCACAATTATTGGTTTAACAAGTTAGACAAAGACAAAATAGAACTTTTTGGAGTAATTAGTAAACCTGATACTGACTGGACAATTGACTTTCACCATTACTTTGACTTGACAAATAGAAAGCTGACCTTTAAGCAAGAAATAAATGACGAAGAATAGAAAAGCAGCCCATAACAGCACATTTGCAATAGGCGGGGTTTCGAGCTCCGGAGACAGTTTTGTGGTTACAGAAAATTTGTATCTTCGAATAAGCATTTGTGCTGGAAAACCCGCCCATCGCAAATCTGCGATCCGTTAGTGGCAACCGTATGACGACAGCAATCAAGAAAATATTATCTTACATTTTGATCTCAATTTTTGTGGTTGGACTTTGGTGGTTTCTGACAGGGACAGACAATTATGCCTGGTTTCCAAAAGGGAAAGAAACTTTAATGCTTGACATTGCTCTCAATTTAATTTTTTACTACAAAACTCTTTTTTGGTTAGTTGTTTCAAACGTGACAGTTTTTGCAGTTAGACAATTGCTGAGCAAGAACTACAAGACGACTGCTATTACAGCACTTTTTGCAATAGCATTTTACTTTTTAGTAGGACAAGTGGTTGACAAAAAATGTGCTTTTCATTATTATTCAGTTTTTCATAACCAATCTGTTTCAGAAGAGTATATCGACAGACCAATACTAGAAGCAGGCTATCAAATCGGACCAATTGTAACTGAAAATATTGCTGACAAAGAAATGAAATATAGACGTTATGCTATCGGTGGACTTGAAAAAATAAAATATGCACCAGCGACCCCAACGCTTACCAAAATCCTACTTGACAAAAGTGAAATAGATGTCTTTAGAGCAGACGCATTTAAAGCATTAACTTCATTTGGCACAGACGAAACAAGGAAAATTATTTCTACTTTTAGACAACAAGCAAATGACACACTCGACAAAAAAGTAATTGAATATGCAGACTACTGGATGAAAAATAAATAGCGGACGACATAGAACGGCAGCCACTAACAGCATATTTGCAATAGGCGGGGTTTCGTGCTCCGCAGACAGTTTAGTGGTAGCCGAAAGTTTTGTGCTCCGCATAAAAATTAGTGATAAAAATCCCGCCCATCGCAAATCTGCAAACCGTTACCTGCCATTTTAAATGACCGACACATCAAACATAAAACGACAATTTTTCAACTCACTAAAACGTGGGACAGGCGAAGCGTATTTATTAGTGAAAGACAATCCGATAATTGACTTTTCAAATCACATTATCAAAGGTGCTCTGAATATTTACGCTTATGACGGACAAAGTGAAGATGACAGAGCAAAATATATTTTTGACATAATCTCTATCTCAAACCAGAAGGACAAAATTCGGAAGGCTGTTTTACAAGGTTTAGCAACTGAGCAAGATAACACTTGGAATTTGACACATTTAATTGCCATTGCCAAACTTTATGCTCAACAAAACGACACCGAATTAAAGCAAGCAATTTATGACAGATTTTTAATCAACCCGATTGAAGGTTCGGATTGGGTTGGAGCTTATGAAATATTAGAACTAGACGGTTTAAACGGACTGTTTTATGTAAGCGAAAAATTCGGAAGATACATTGAACAAAATCCTGACGATTGGCAAGACGATTGGATAATTAGGCGTTTTCAGGAAGAAAACGAAAGCATAAAAGTTTACGAAGAACTTAAAAAGAAAGCCAGGACGAACAAGTTCATTCGCATTTATCTTGACAATATAAAACGAACAAAAGCAAGTCAAGAAAAGCACAAAACAAAACCAACAAAATACAAAGACATTATTGATGAAATACTGAACAGTAAACCATTTATCTCATTCAGACGAAAAAGAAACTTAACAGACGAAGAAATAAATCTAGTTGCCACACAACTCATTAGCGAAACGGATAAATCAAATATTGAAAGACTGCTAGATATTTTTGATTTTTACAAATTTCCTTACGATAGTCAAATAATTTTAGACTTGGCAAAGCAAAAGCCGACAAGTAAAAACAGAATAGTTGAATATGCTATTTACGCATTAAAACATTTGAAAAGCAAAGACATTAGAAACTTTGCTTTGGACAAAATACAAAACTCTAAAAATCCGATTGACTATTTAGAAATTTTAGTTTCTAACTACAAAAATGGGGACTTCAAGCTATTAAGCGAAACTGCAAATAAGACAAAAAGCGAACATAAAATTGAGCAATTAGCAGGAATATACTCGTATATCTACAAAGCCAACAAGACAAAAGAATGTAAAGAACCACTTGAAATTTTATACAATAAAATGAATTGTGCAATTCACAGAAAAGGCATAGTAGAAATTCTTATTGAGAACAAAGTATTGACAGACAAAATCAAACAAGAAATTAAATTTGACTGCGACTTAGAAACGAGAAAATTAACGAAATGACAAGAAAAACGGCAGGTAACAGGCGTTTGGCAAAAAAGCGGGTTCAGTGCTTAAATGAAGCTTTATGCTTCGTATCAAGTTCAGTGCTGGCAGACAGTTTTGTGCTTCGAAATCCGCTTCTTCGCCAAGCGCCAAAACGTTATGTAGCATAAAAACATATAATAATGAAAAGAAACACAATCAATATTCTGATTTCAGTATTATCTATATTTTCAGCTCAACGATTGCTTGCTCAAGAAAATAAATTCTTATTAAGTATTGAATACTCACCGAATTGTTCAAAAATTACTGATGAAGTGGCAAATGAAAAATACAAATTAAGTCACAATGCTTTAATAAGAATTGAATATAATACAAAAGGAAAGATTAAGCCATCATTAGGTTTAGGATATCTCAATACCGGTGAGTTAGAAAAATCTGAAATTGGAGGACAGCAGGGAATTGAAGAAGTAAAATTCATTCATAATTATAATTATCTTTTCATTCCAATTGGGGTGATAATCAAATTTGGGAAGTTTTATTTCTTACCTGAAATTGGACTTGGAGTTAATATATCAAATAATACAAGACAAATAACGAAATTTACAAACGGTGAAACAGAAAAGGAAACGCGAGATGAAACCTTAATTTCTGGCGAATTTAATAAACTTTCAATCCCATTGTCATTAAGTGTCGCAAGGCAAATTTCAATTGGTAGTAAATCATTTTCAACAGGATTGAAAGGATACTATGGAATTAACAAAGTTGTAAGAGATGTGCCTCGAAACAATCATTATTTTGGACTAGGGGTAATATTAGCAATGAATTTATAAATGGAAATACGCTACATAACAATGCATATGACGATCAGCCTTCCCATTCGGTCAGGCCGCCGCATATGCCAAACGTTATAGGGCATTTTAGAACGACAACAAAAGAAACAATTAAATAAAATATATTATGAAACTTAAATTTTTTCTTCTGACGTTCATCCTTCTCTTTTCGAGAGGTTGTGACTTCTATTCAACAAGCCTTTGGTTTTTTGACAACCCGACAGGAGAACAAAACCCTTTATACAAATTTTTTGGCGTTGGATGGACTGGTTTAATTATATCTAATGTAATTATTGTTGGGATTATAATCTATGCATTTTATTACTATACGTTTAAGTATAGTCCGACACAAATCAAATCCACTTCAAATAACCTGACAGACTTTGTCTCTGAACTATATTTTAATGAAAAGGGACGATTTCTCGAAATTTTCTATAAGACACCAAAAAACAAAAAGACGCTTCTTGCGCATTCAGGATATGTTTTAGTTCGAGTTCTTATTTTTGTAAGTTTCATAGCAACAATTCACAATTTATGTCAATTCTATAATATCTCATTTTACAATTCATTTAGAGATTTAGTTGGCAGGCCATTATATGTTATTTATGGACTAATGATAATCTCAATTTTTTATTTTTCGTATAGACTTTGGGACAAGGAGTATAGACAAACAATTAACCACTTTGAAACTGACAATGAATAAAAACGCCCTATAACAGGCGTTTGGCTCAATGGCGGGTGACTTGGTTAATTGAACATTCTACCTCGAATCAATCCCCAAAGTTTTTGGGGATGGTGTATTGACGGTTTTGTGCTCCGAAATCCGCCACTGTGCCAAGCGCCAATACGTTATTTCGAAAATTATTTCTTTACCCTGAATTAATTCAACTATACCCTGTTTTACAGACATTTTATAATAACAATGTAAATACCAATGTTGGGTATTTGGTCAAGGCTGAAAAACTTTTTGATGATGCATACCAGTTAAGCCAATCAATTAGTGCTAACATTAATAGCAACTTAAACAATCAATTATTAATTTCTTCTGAAATTGCTGAATTAGACAGTTTACTATCCATATCTGACGAACCAGATTCTAGTGTTATATTGCAGAGAACTATATTAGCACAACAATATTTATATCATCAATTGCAGTTAGATTCCTTTTATTCCCAAGCAAAACTTGATTTTTATTTTGGATTAGAATTGGCTCTAAATCAATTACAACTCATTAACGCAATATCAATTTATGAAACCAATGAAAAGGCATACTTAAATATATTTTTGAATTCTCTTAGGTATCAGGATGGAAGGATTAAAGAAAGTCAGGGAGGAATCCTGAATAGTATTGCTGAACAATGTCCTACTGTTGGAGGATTTGCAGTGATAAATGCAAGAAACCTGTTGCCTTATTGCTATTCCAATTTTTATGAATTTTGTCATGAGCAAATTGATATTCCATATGGAGATCAAACATTTATATATCTAGGTGACAACCCATTAATTGGATCCAATAATCAATCTAATCAAGAAGGCTTATTTAGCAATTTAATGTTGAATTCAGCAATTAAATCAGATCAATTTATTACAGAATATCTATACGAGATATATAATTTGTCTGGTCAAAAAATTGAATCAAGTAATAATCCAATAGACATTCACAATAGAGTTAATTTTAGTAATGGAATATATTTACTTGTCACTACTGATATTTCAGGAAATATAACGGTAAGTAAATTTGTAATACTTAAATAATGCAATTTCTCATTAAAAAAATTGCACGAAGGGTCGGAATATTAATTCTTCCCATCATTATAACTCATTCTTTGCTT
Organism: Candidatus Vicinibacter proximus; assembly: GCA_016713905.1. Lineage (NCBI taxonomy): Bacteria > Pseudomonadati > Bacteroidota > Saprospiria > Saprospirales > Saprospiraceae > Candidatus Vicinibacter > Candidatus Vicinibacter proximus. The sequence goes on along the minus strand of JADJOE010000002.1, from coordinate 489,522 downwards.
TACTGTCAAAAAGAACGTAATGCTACTTGGATCTTAGGAAATACAACTGATGGGAATTTGGTGCGCTTTAATGATAGTGTGTCAGTTTCATTAATTGACCCAGGAATAGATTTCGCTGGTTCTAATTCAAGTATTTCTGACATAGAAGGCAAACTACTCTTTTATACTAACTCATGTTGGGTTGCTAATGCTAAATTTGAAATAATGAAAAATGGAGATACCATAAATCCAGGTGCAGCTAAATTTAGTGAATGCGATGAATTCTATGGACCAACCTCTCCTGGTTGTGTCATCACGGAATACCCTGGCAGAAAAGATTATTATTATATATTCAATATTGATTTTGATATTCCTTACTTCGGTATAGATTCATTTGCTGCATTTGCCCCTCAGAGGGTAATGTATCATATTGTAGATATGACAAGAGACTCCGGTAAGGGTGAGGTGGTATTAAAGAATCAAATTGCATTATATGATACACTTGGTAGGGCCAGCTTAGTAGCCTGTCGTCATGCCAATAAGAAGGACTTTTGGCTCATTGCTCCAAAATCTCATACTAATTGTTACTTTGTGTTTCTTGTAGACGAAAATGGAGTAAATAAGCCATCACTTCAATGTCTTGGAGAACGTTGGTCAGACCTTGATGGACAAGGACAAGCTGTATTTAGTCCAAATGGCCAGCACTATGCCAGAATGAATAAATGGAATGGATTGAATATTTATGATTTTAATGATAGTACAGGACAATTATCCAGTCCTAGACCTAGAATTATGTTTAATCAAGATACATTTCATGTTACCGGATTGTCTTTTTCTCCAAATTCAAGATATCTATACGCAAGTCCACTTTATAAAGTAATCCAATTTGATATGCAATCTTCAAATATTGAAGCATCTAGAATAGATATTGCTCAATATGATGGATTTCGCAATCCTTATGGAACAGTATTTTATTTATCGGCTCTGGCACCTGATGGTAGAATATACATTAGTGCCACAAGCAGTACTTATAACTTGCATGTAATAAATAAACCAGATTGTCCTGGAAAAGCATCCGAAATAATTCAACATGGGGTTACACTACCTGGATTTAACTTCTCATCTATACCAACTCAACCACATTATGGTTACCCGCCTTCAAACTATCGTTGTGATAGCACATTAAATGGAGTTAAGGAAGATTTAACCAGTAAAAGATTATTTGATGTTTATCCAACTGTAACAAAAGATAAAGTAATAATTAAATATAATGGGAATCAATATAAAGAAAATAGAGTCGTTAGAGTGACAAATCTCACTGGGAATCAACTTACTTACTATTTTTCACTTCAAACATTTAATGAATTAGATCTTTCAGAACTTTCTTCAGGCATTTATTTATTGCAAATTTTAAATAAGAATAAAGTTATATTCCAGAATAAATTGGTTAAAATCAACTAAAATTAATTTGAATGATCTTGCAAAATCAACAAGAATAGATGTATGTAAACATTAATTTGAAATAGAGAATTCACATCTGATAACAAAGTGTATGACGATCATGGCGGCTAAACGCCGCCACGACGCATACACTCGACCGTTAGCGATTATATAGAATGAAAAATCTCACTTTTATTTTACTTTCAATCTTTTGGATAGGTCAGCTTACTGGACAATCTGAATACGAGAAGTTGTGTGCTGAGGTGAAAATTGCGTCATTTTATAAAGAATTCGACCACAAGGTTATTGAAAAAAAGTCAAATGAATTAATTGCCAAAATGGGAACAATGTCTGAGATTGAATTTAGAAGCTGTAATTGTGCAGACACATTATGGGTATCACTATTAAAGGATAGAAGAAGATTCATCAGCTATACTCACTCGATTGAATTGGACACGAATTCATATTTAAGAATGCTATCTTCCAGATTCGATATTGAAAACCTTAGTCAAGAATTCAGATTTGCTAATCTCAAAACACTTCAAGATTCACTAAATTTTGTTCTGAATAGAATGAAACAAAAAGATGAAAAAAGAAACAATCCTAAACATAATTGGCAAAACTTTTACCACTGCATCGAGGCTGAGGCAGAATTTTTAGAAAATAAAAAATATGAATTAAAAGAAACTTATTTAAAAATATTTGATGATACAACAAACTATGAAGAATTAAGAGATAGAGTATTATCATCTTTCTTTAATTCAGGCGAAATAATTGAAAATGAAATTCTCAAACGGATAGACGATTATACAGGTCAAAGATATTTCTACAGAATGCTTGGAATACTAAGAACTAGTGGAACCGAAAAAAGTGTGAATCACTTAATTGACATGATGAAAGTAAATGATTTCAATCTTAATGTTCAAAAATCAATTTTACAAACAATTTATGGCATAACCGATAGAGAGAAAATGAGAAGAAAATACAGAAAGAAACTCGAAAATTATTTAAAAGAAACTCAATTAGACACTTTAACTAGATATGACTTGTATATAAGAGATAAATGAATACAATCGCTAACAATGTACACCATGACCATACTCCCTATCGGTTGTATGGCAGGTGTACTTGACGTTGTGCATATTTTTGCTTGACATATTCGTTATATTTTATTCAAACGCTACTACTATTCTTCACTAATTTCCATTTTTTATATCGTTAAATTGTATGAAAAAATATATCATTAGTTTGTTCATTTCTTCACTGGTTCAAATGACCATATTTGCACAGGATACCATTCCTCATGTGCAGGGCAAGGTAACAATTTCTGTTAAAAAAGGTACAATTGAATGTGATCTAACATTGTCAAACATGCCACGACTAGACGATTATTATTTGCGACTAAATTCTGGTATGAATATCCGCTATATTAAGAATGCAGAGCCATTCATGTCACCACTCAACTATGAACGATCTCTACAGGACACGTTTTCTTCTGGGGAATCATCTGCCTATTATATTAGTGCATTGACTGAATCTGGCAAATACCTTCCACATGCTATCCGCTTCAATTATGTAGGGATGTATCCAGTTATTACAGATACCACAAGTGTGGTAGACTGGAGAGGAAACATTGCGTTCAATGGTACAACGCTGCGGGCCGATGGCATCCAAAGTGCTTGGTGCCCGATACTCTACGATGTTAAAACAGATACGAGGTATGAAAAAGTAACTTATGAACTGGATATATCATGTAGTGATTGCAAGGTAATATATATAAATGGCAGCCAACCTATATCTGGCACACATGCTAAGGTGACAAGCAACACTTCACAGGATCTTACAATGTTTGTCGGCGATTATAATTCAGTATCTATAAATGGCGATTATTTTCTTAACCCCGATGCGGATGAGGAGCAACTCATTGAATTGGACAAAACTCTTCTTTCTTATCAAAAATATTTAGAACATAAATTAGCTATTCCATATAAAGGAAAAACAGTGTATATCCAAACCACACCGGTATCCAGAAATAACTCATGGTTATTTGCTTCCTACCCCACCATTGTTAAGGTAGGCTGGGATGAAGGCATGAAATCGTTTGCAAGCAAAAGCAAAGGGACAGCTTTCTTGCAATTTATGGCTCATGAACTTGCGCATTATTATTTTGGAACTGTACGAAACTTCAATTCAGAAATAGAGGACATTATATCCGAAGGCTTCGCTGAATTTTTGGCACTGGATATTACCCGCAAGTTGATTAGCGACAGCCTTTACCATGAAAAACTACAATCGAAAATCAGAGCAATGCGCAATTTTAACCCTGTACAAATCAATAAGGTTCGCTCAAAGACCGATTATTTGGATCGGGAGTTATATGTTTACTATTACGCACCACTTATTTTTGCAGCTATTGAAAGAGATATTGGGGAAGATAAAATGTGGGAGTGGATTAAAGCACTGCTACAATCACCTGCGGTTATGACCAATTACACCTTTCTTGAGCAGACATTGAAAAAGGTTATCAATGACAAAAATAAGTTTGATTTATTATTTAGTAAATACCTCAATTCTGACCAATCACTTAATAATGTAATATTGACCCTCAATCTTAAACCTAATGAAATGAATGAATTAAAAAGTGATACTTCATTAGTCAAAAAGTATTACTATTTCTTCTTCTATAACCCTGTAACAGATGCAGGTTCTTCACAAAATAAGGTTATCAAGTATACAGAGATTAAGGAAAAGACTTGTACTCAAGTTGAATTATCTAATATGTCAAAAGCTATTTTTAAAAAGTTTGAAAATGAGTGTGAGAATGAATCAGGTTGCTACAGTAATTTTAATATATATGATTCAATGGAAATGGCGCAGTCTGCTTTGAAGCTCTGGTTAGAAAGAAATAATAAGAATGGCACTATGTTAGTTAAAATTCTGAAACCTTAATTACAACATGCTCCTCTTAAATTCTGTCTGTGTTTTTCTTTAAGGACAATTATGACAAAGAAAATCAAAAGTATCCATAAAAACTACACACAACACGGCATAGGCTCTACCCCGCCATGCATCTTAAATCATTCTCTTTTAATTTTTACCTAAGATAATGACTTAATTCTTATTTTTGGTTGCTCAGGGTTTGGCGGTGCAGCGTCTATGCCAAAACCGTTATGCTTCATGGCTTGGGCGACGGTGAGAAATTAAAACAAAGTGCACTAAATTTACTTGGACAAACTAAAATTAATCAACATGACAAAAGGAATTATTCTCTGGCTTAACACTTTAATTTCTACAGTTTATTTAACTGGACACTTATTTGATTTTTTTGTCGTAATGTCAAATTGGAGGGATGGAAGTGTAGAATCACTAACCAATTATAGAACGTTTTTCATTAACGCAGACCCTGGGCATTTCTTTCGGATAGCTGTTCCTGCTTCGGTACTGATGTCGGTAATTAGCTTTTTTGCATACTTGAAATCCGACAAGCGGATTAAAATACTGCTGAGTATCCACCTTGTCCTTACTTTGGGTGCATTTCTGTTCACCATGTTTTATTTCCTTCCGATAAATAACTATCTGTTTTGGAGTAAGGATATAACATTAGAATCATTTAAAACATTGAACTTGGTAAACAATTGGGTGTTCGGTGAACATTTGCGAGTCCTGTCTGGAATTGTTGCTTTATTTGTTGCAGCAAGAGCACTTCACTTATCGTATAACAAGTTGACTTGATAGGGATGAATATTCAGACATTGTATCAAATAAGCTTTCGAAAGTACTTCAATCAATTATTTCTTGAGCGAACAACTGCACGAACGCATAACAAAGGGTTTGCGATATCGGAGGTTCTCCCGAAAGAAGTTTGGGACAGGCAGTGCTTCGCAGACACATTTGTGGTTAATCAAACATTGATTTTCCGCATCAACACCTACCTTCAGGCAGGCGGGTTTGTGGTAAAAATCGCAACCTTCACCAAGCGCCAAAACATTATGCGTCATGCTTGGGCTACATAGGGGATGACATTGGGTTTACTACAAAAAATTAACTTTGGCAATTACAATATGACAGAATATTTATCATACATTTTTGATGACAGCGAGGAATTCATTGAGACATTTGACGAACTTCCTTTATGGAGTGCGTCATTTGGACTTTTATTGCTTAAACATTTGGAACTAAAACCGAACCTGCACATAATTGATATTGGTTCTGGTGCAGGTTTTCCGTTAACTGAACTCGCAGGACGGTTTGGCAATTCTTGTAAACTTTACGGTATTGACCCCTGGGTAAATGCTAATAAGCGTGCAAGACAAAAAATAAAAAATTACTCCCTTTCTAATGTTGAAATAATAGAAAGTTCAGCAGAACAAATTCCTTTTAACAACAACACTATAGATTTAATAATTTCAAATCTTGGCATCAATAATTTTGACAACCCTCAAGTAGTTTTTAAAGAATGTCATCGTGTATTAAAGACTAAAGGCAAACTTGTTTTAACATCTAACCTAAACGGACACTGGAATGAATTCTACAATATATTTTATTCAACTCTTAAACAGTTGAATAAAGAAAACTTAATATCTCCACTTAAACAAGACGAAGAACATCGGGGAACGATTGAAAGTATTTCAAACTTATTTAATCTAAATGGGTTCAATGTTTGCAGACATTTTGAAGAAAGTTTTGAAATGAAATTTTTAGATGGCACAGCTTTTCTGAATCATAACTTCGTAAAACTTGGATGGCTTACATCTTGGAAAAAGCTTTTTCCAAAAGAGGAATTAAAAATGATATTTACTTCACTAGAACAAAATCTAAATGACTACGCTAAAAAGAATAACGGCTTAGCATTGACAGTTCCAATGACTTTCTTTGAGGGAGAAAAAACAAAAGATGATATACCGATTTTTAATAAATAATTGTATAAAAACAGTGCAAGCAGATTTAAAAACAATAATAGCACGAACGCGTAACAAGGTATTGCCAAAAGCGGGGTTGAACGGCTTCATTGGGCATTTGTGCAAGGGTCAACTTTAGTTCTTCGATTGAACTTTTGTGCTAAAAATCCCTGTCTTCGGCAATACCCAATCCGTTAATGGTTATTTTAGTACGTCCACACAGATATTAAACAAAAGACAAAATGGACTTGAAATCTGACAACCAAAAGGAACAGATTACAACTTAAAAAAGCATAGAAAATGAAATTGTATAGAATTATTTTTCCTGTAGAAAATATTAACAAAGCATCAGACTTTTATGCTGACATATTTGGACAGCAAGGACAACGAGTATCACCAGGCAGGCATTATTTTGATTTGGAGGGGACAATTCTTGCCTGTTATGATCCTATTGCTGACGGAGATGAAATACACCAAAAATGGACATTTCACGAGAACCAATACATCTATATTGCAACAGATAAATTAGATTAGATTCAATTCATAAGAAATTCCTTGAGTCAAAGGAAGTAAAATACGTTGACAAGCAAATTAGTGAAATGCCTTGGGGAGAAAGACTATTTTATGCGAATGATATTTTTAACAATCCTATTAGTTTTGTTGATGTGAGAACAATTTTTAAAGGATAAAATTGAGTATTGGAAAAGCGAATCGCTAACAAGGTATTGTTGCAATTGGAGATGAAGTGCTACTTTGAAGCTTTTGTGAATAAACGAACATCAAAGCTTCTATTGAACATTTGTGCTAATACTCCTTCAATGAGATAATACCAGAACCGTTAGTGGCAAGCATAAAGCTGACTACAGAATCAACAAGAAACTTACTAAATAGAAGAGAAAATGAATCAAAAAGTAAAAATATCAGAGCAGAAAACTCAGCTTCTAAATTCATTAGGATACATAGCTATTCCAATAAATCAAAATATTGCAGGACAATTGCTGATAAATGCAAAAATAAACGATGTGGATGGTGTTTATATCCTTGATACAGGTGCAAGCACAACAGTAATTGACACTAGTCAAATTTAAACACTACAATTGAAACTCAACAATGATGAAGCAGAATTGACAGGAGGCGGTCTTGGTGCTCATGGAATAGAAAACATTCCATCTTACGACAATAAAATTGAAATAAGCAATTTCAAAATTGACAGTTTTTTAGTTGCTGTTATGTCGCTGGAAACAGCTTGGGCATCTTTAGCAAGTATAGGAGCAAATGATATTCTTTATGGAATTATTGGTGTTGACATTTTAAAAATTGGAAATGCAATTATTGACTACGGAACAATGACACTTTATTTAATACAACCAGAATAAAAATTTTATTTTCAAAAAATTACGAGAATATGAAAGTAACAAAATTCATTAGAATTGGAATTCATATTCCTGTAATAAACTTACAACAGACTCTTGGTTATTACCAAAACAAACTTGGATTTACAGACGAATGGGTTGAAAATTAAAAAAATGGTGGATAACAGAGAGATTTCTTACGATTGCTTTTTTGTGAAGAGTCTGAATTTGTAAACGATATAAATAATGACAATCACCGTTTACCACTAATTTGGTTTGTAACAAACATGGAAGAAATATTTTCCGAGTTCAAGCAAAAAGAAATTGAAATCGCAGACGACTTACGAAATCATACTTATGGAATAAAGGAATTTGCCTCTATTGATATAAATGGATATTATATTCGTGTTGCAGAAAGAAAATCAGATTCTAATTGAAATAACGCAGAAAAAAACCAGCAACTAACACTGGATTTGCGAAATGCTCGTTCCTCGCACTTCGCAAATCCAGATACCGATGGCGGTAAGTATAGCAGACGACCACAACATAACGACAATAGACATGAAAAAAGCAATTTTACTAATCTCTTTCCTCACAGCGACATTGGTTTCGTGCAACCAAGTCAACAAAAGTAATACTAACCAACAAACAACAAAAAGTATGGACAATAATTCTACACCTAAACATTTTGTATTTGTGCCAGGTTCATTCCACGCTTCGTGGTGCTGGTATAAAATGCAACCGTTACTTGACATAAGTGGCCACACTTCGGAAGCCATTGATTTACCTGCTCACGGACAAGACACAACTCCAATTAGTGCAGTAACGCTTGACAGTTATGTGGACGCTGTGTGCAAAGTGTTGGAGAAATATAACGAACCAGTTGTGCTTATCGGACACAGTCGAGCAGGCATTATAATTTCATCTGTTGCGGAGCGTATGTCAGACAAGGTGGACAAATTAGTTTACCTCTGTGCTTTTCTAATACCAAATGGAGAGCCAATGGTTGCCACAGCGTTGACCGACTCTACATCATTAATGGTTTCTAATCTCATTTTTAACGAGCAGGAAGGTTGGCACATTCCAAAAAAAGAAGTTTACAAGGACGCATTTTACAACGACTGCTCAGAAGAAGATATATTTCTAAGCAGTTCGCTTTTGACAAAGGAACCAAACGCACCTGTTGGGACACCATTAAAACTTTCTGATGACCGATATGGAAGTGTAAAGAAGGTTTACATACACACAACAATTGACAACACAATAACCTACGGACTTCAAAAGAGGATGGTAGAGCGAATTCCTGTTGATAAAAAATTTGAACTCAATGCAGGACACTCTCCATTTCTTTCGCAACCCAAACAACTTGCAGACATTTTATTTAACCTATAATAATGGGTGACTTGACAATACATGTAATACCTAACACTAAAAGCACCTACAAGAAATTGGCGATTCAGCGGTTAAATGAAGTTTTGTGCTTCGCATCAAGTTCAGTACTGGCAGACAGTTTTGTGCTCCGAAATCGCCAACTTCTTAAACCCACAAAACGTTTGCGGTCATTGTAGGACGACAAATTAAAAGGACAAAAATGAAAATTCAAGAACAAATCAAAGATTACATTGCTTCACAGCCTGACTCAAAGCGTTCAGACATTGAAACTTTACATAAACGCATACTTAAAGCTTTTCCAAAAGGTAAATTATGGTTTTTAGACGGCAAAGACGAGAAAGGGAAAGTTGTTACCAATCCTAATATTGGCTATGGACTTCTGAACATAAAATATGCTGATGGTAAAACCAAAGAATTTTACCAAGTTGGTATCAGTGGAAATTCGACAGGTATTTCAGTTTATATTATGGGAATCGAAGACAAAAAGTATTTATCTGAGACTTACGGAAAAACAATTGGTAAAGCAAGCATAACGGGCTATTGCATTAAATTCAAGTCGCTGAAAGACATAAATATTGACATACTTGAAAATGCAATACTGGACGGTGTTAAGCAGACCTCTTAACTTACGACAAATTGACAACCCAATAAAGACGGCATACAACGACAATAAAATCAACGAACCGCTAACACGGGTTTTGCGTTAAGGGGGGGACAGTACGAAAAGAAACATTTAGGCAATTTAGAAACGTTAGTGCAGGCTGAAAGTTTACGGTTTCAAAAACCCACCAACGCCAAGCCAGAAATCGTTGTCGGTCAATTAAAATGACAAACCAAATGAACATCATTTTCAAAGTGTTTTTAATTTTTCACATAGTTGGTGGATCTATTGGGCTACTGACAGGAATGTTAAATATACTCAGAAAAAAAGGTGACAAAAGCCACAAGTTAGTTGGCAAGATATTTTTGATTTCTATGCTGACTGCTGGAATTTCATCACTCATTCTTGCTTACATTCACCCAAACTATTTTTTATTTATGGTAGGTGTTTTCACACTTTATATGGTTGGCTCAGGGCAACTTTATCTGAAACGTAATGCCAGCCTGACATATAACCGTATAGGATGGACAATAACAACTTTGATGTTACTTGCAGGAATTTTATTTATTGGTATTGGAGTTTTTGCCTTGACAAAAACAAAATTATTCGGACTTGTATTTATAACTTTTGGTTGTTTGGGACTACTTTTTGTCCGACAAGACTTTAAAAACCAAAAAGGACAATCAGCAATTAAAAATTATTGGCTCATTGCTCACTTACAAAGAATGACAGGCGGTTTTATTGCAGCGTTGACAGCATTTTTAGTAGTAAACGCAAAGTATTTTCCCGAACAAATACCGAGTTTTGTATATTGGCTTTTACCGACAATTATTTTAACCCCACTGATTATTAAATGGAGTGGGAAATATGAAGTTAAAAAGAAATAAACGAGTGCTGATCGCACATTTGCGATAGGCTGGGTATCGTGCTTCGCAGACAATTTATTAGTAGCCAGAAGTTTTGTGCTCCGCATAAACTTTTGTGGTGAAGAGCCCGCCCATCGCAAATCTGCATAACGCTATTGCCATATCATAACAAATCTTAATTTCCCATTTTGGGAACATTTTGTAAATTTCCATAGAGATCTTATTTGCGCATCATTGCGAGAAAGGCATTAAAGGATTTTTGGACTAAAAATCCAGATAGCGAACAACCTCTAAAGTCTTTTTACAGAAAAATTTGTTCAAAGAAATGGAAGAATATGAATGAACTCAAAAGCAATTTCCAAGTATGAGCATTGTTTCCAATAATAGAACTGTTTTCAATATAAAAGGAATTAACTATAGGTTGCTTGTCAGGATAAATATTGAGTATCAATTGACTTATATAAGGTTTATTGGAACAATTAAGCAATATAGTATAATTGATGTTACAAAATATTAAGGTGAAAATAACTCCAATCCATACAAAGAAAGATTATCAAAATACAATGAAAAGAATTGACGAAATATTCGATTCTAAAAAAGGTTCAATTAACGGAAATGAACTTGAAATATTGAGCATTTTAGTAGGTAACTATGAAAGAGAAAATTTTCCCTTTGATTCTCCTGAACCTATTGAAGCCATAAAGTTCAGAATGGAAAAAATGGGAATGGATCAAAATGTGCTTGAAAAAATTGTTGGGCAAAAAAATAGGGCGAGTGCGATCTTGAATAAAAAACGAAAGCTAAGCTTGGAAATTATTAGAAAGCTTAATGAAACTCTAAATATTCCAAGCGAAGTATTGATAAAACCTTACTAAATAAATTGTGATAGGTATATTACTGCTATTAACAATGTACTTGCGATCATGTCACCAAGCTACGGAAATATTCACATTTGGCTTTTAATTAAATAACAATTTACTACTTTTGGTTTCCGGACAAACGGCGGCCCGATGCAAGTTACTAACCGTTAAAAGTCATAATGGTTAATTAGATTTAAAGTGAGAAATGTAATTTTATTTATACTAATTATTTTCAATTGTAATTGTAGGATAGAATCTACTTATGAAGTAGGTCTTAACAATTGTCTAAGTAATTTTGCTCGAGCAAAGAAACTCGTTAAAAATACAAGCATGTCGATTGGGCCAGATTGTTTGATTGGAGCTAGAGTTCCTGATTTTGAGGTAGAACTTATTGATGGAAGTAAATATTCAAGTGAAAACCTAAAGGGAAAAGTTAGTGTTATTAATTTTTGGTTTATTGACTGTCCGCCTTGTGTTGCAGAAATTAATGGCCTAAATAGTTTGGTTAAATTATTTGGAAAAAATAAATTAAATTATATTGCAATTGGAAGAGATCAAAGAAGTGATATAGAATCATTTTTAAAAAATAATGTTTGGAATTATAAGCACATTTCAGGTGAAACTAAAATTATTGATAATATTTTTAAACTGTATTGGGGTTATCCAACAACTTTCGTTTTGAATAAACAAACAGAAATAATTTATGCTACTTCTGGAGGTAAATCAGATTCAACTGCTAGCCAAGAATTACTAGATAAACTTATTCCAATAATTAAAAGTGCGATTGAGGTAGACGGCCTATAAAATTAAACTTGCCATTATGCATCCAAGCATCAGAAATTTTCACATTTGGCATGTATTGAAAAACTATTTTCTATATTTGGGTATAAATAGAATGGCTGCACAAGGCAAGTACTTCACCGTTATAGCCAATGGTAGGACGGCACAACCGTAAAAGCAAATTAACAAATATGGGACAACAAATTAAAATTGGACTTTTAATATTTATTTCTTCAACTTTATTGACTTCTTGTCAATTAGGACGTTATGTATTTTACAACTTTGCCGACATAAAAGACCATAAGAAATTCCAGTCAAGACCATTAAGTGCTGCTAATTCGCCTTTTAATTTTCAAGTCACAAACAATGGTAAATTCCCCAAAGAATTAAACAATATCCCGTTTGACAAATATCTTGAAGACAATAAAACAGTGGCTTTTCTGATTATTAAAAATGACACTATACAGTACGAAAAATATTTCGAGGGGTATGATAGAGAAAGTATTGTTCCTTCTTTTTCAATGGCAAAATCTGTAACTTCAATTTTAATAGGTTGTGCCATAGACGAAAGGCTTATTAAATCGGTTGACGAACCAATTATTAATTATATTCCTGAATTATCAAAAAATGGATTTAACAAAGTGACCATTAAACACCTTTTGCAAATGACATCAGGTATTAAGTTTAATGAAAGCTATGTAAATCCTGTTGGTGATGCGGCATCATTTTACTACGGTCTTAATCTTAGGAAGGAAATTGAAAAAATGAAATTAAAAACAGAACCAGGCAAACAGTTTGAATATGTAAGTGGCAATACACAACTATTAGGTTTGGTTTTAGAACGTTCTTTAAAAAATAAAACAATTACACAATATTTGCAAGAGAAAATATGGACACCTCTTGAAATGGAGTATGACGCATCTTGGAGTATTGACAGAAAAAACAATGGATTAGAGAAAACATTTTGCTGTTTAAACGCAAGAGCAAGAGATTTTGCCAAAATAGGACGATTGTATAAAAACAAAGGCAACTGGAACGGAAAACAAATTGTATCACAAAAGTGGGTTGAAGAGTCTACAAAACTTGATACATCAGAGGGAAGTGCAAAATTTTATCAATATCAATGGTGGTTACCAACACCAAATGAAGACTTTATGGCAGAGGGAATTTTAGGACAATTTCTCTATGTTAATCCAAAAAAGGACTTGATTATCGTGAGACTTGGAATGAAAGAGGGCAAGGCATACTGGTGGACAATTTTCACTTCATTAGCAAAAGCATATTAAAATGACAAGAACCACTAGCTATAACAGGCGTTTGACTCAAAGGCGGATGAAGTGGTTAATTGAACATTCTACCTCGCATCAATCCCCAAAGTTTTAGGGAATGGTGTATTGACAGTTTTGTGCTCCGAAATCCGCCACCGTGCCAAACGCCAAAACGTTAACGGTAAATTTTAAACCAACATTTGACCAAAATATGACCTTAAAAAAAACGATATTTTCACTATTTCTTTTAGTCCTGAAATTGGACTTAGGCGCTCAGTTAACCGGTAATCTTGACGCGAATGTGAACAGCTATACAAATGACGAAAAAAGAGATATTATCTTAAAAACTAAACAATTGGTTGCAGACAATTATGTAATCATTGACAAGATAAATTCAATAGATCAAAAACTTGACGAATTTATTAATTCTAAAACTTTTGACACTACTTCAACTAAACTATCATTTCGAAGAGCATTGGCTTACCAATTACGAAGTGCCAGCAATGACTTACATTTTAGTGTATTCCCTGTTTCAAATTTTGAAAATAATACCGGCTCATCAACTATTGACACTACTTATGGAATTGTTGATGCAGAATATATTATTGACAGCATTGGCTATTTTAAGTTCAATTATTTTCCACCACTTAACGACACCACAAAAAAAGCATTTGACTCAGCGTTTAAAAAATTGCGAAGAGCCAAGACGATAATAATTGACTTAACAGATAACTATGGCGGAAATCCATATTTTGAAGCGTATCTATGCAGTTATTTTTTTCAAGATAGTACACATCTCTACGATATATATTCAAGAAAAGATGATTCAACGTACCAATTCTGGACATACAACATTTTATCAGATTCAAGATTTAATAGTAAGACTAATGTTTTTGTGTTGACAAGCGAAAGAACTTTTTCGGCTGGCGAGGCATTTGCATATGACCTACAAACAAAAAAAAGAGCGAAGGTTGTTGGTCAACAAACTCCAGGCGGAGCTAATCCCGGTGCTTCCTTTTTTATAAATGACAAATTGAAAGTATTCATTCCGGTTTCCAAGACAATAAATTTTACAACAAAATCCAATTGGGAAGGTATTGGAGTAACACCGGACATTATAACAAAAAAGCAAAAGGAAATAGACGCAGTTATAAAAGAACTAAAACGAAGAAAAAAAAGCAGCCGCTAACAATACATAAAAGTTAGCGCGCAGATGAGTTAATAGTAACATTATTTTTCATAATTTTAATCTTCAAAGCTGATGAATTTTCGGTTTCAAACCCCCGTCAACTTTTAGGCGCCATACGTTGGTGACAATGCTACGAATCGTGCTAACTTGAACCGTATGAACGCAAACTGACAACACAAAAACAAATAGCACTTTGCAGACACTTTAGAAAATGAAAGCAAGAACTATAACCATAAAGGAAACTATTTTAATTGGTAAACCAAGAGAGGTAGTTTGGGACTACACACAGAACTATGACAACAGAACTGTCTGGGATAGTTCTGTTATTGAAACAATAGTTTTACAAACAGAACCTAACAGAATTGTTAAACTGAACTTGAAAGGCAACACGACAATGACATTCATTTATAAATTAGACGACCGACCTCATAAGACAACTTTAGTTGCGAAAGAAATTATTTCTACATTTATAGAATCAGCAGGTGGTTCTTGGATATATGAAGAACAAGACGGCACTACAAAATGGACTCAAACTAATACAATCGTGTTCAAACCGTCATTAATTCTGAAACTCTTACTACCAATTTTCAAACGAATATTTAGTACGCAAACAAGAAGGGCAATGAAGAGAGCAAAGAAAGAAATTGAAGCGAAATAAACACGAGCGACCTTGAAAACAAAGCACAGCAGCTTACATAGGATTTATGCAATAAGTATTGTTGGGAGAATCGCTAACTTTAAAGAGTCTGCGGAAATCCCCCAATACTTACTGCGAAAATCCTTCGAACGTAAGCGATCATTCCTTGACAACAAGGCAAAATGAAACGACAGCACTAGAAATGAAAACAGAAACTAAATATTTGGCGATAACGTTAATTGCAAGCTGTATTTTTCTGACAGACTGCAACAATCCAAATCCACCTGCTCATCAAAATGAAAATCAAACTGTGACAAAACAACATAAGGACAGCATTATACTATTTTTACATAGTTACATTGAGGACATTTGGAATAAACGTGATTTTTCCAAAGCTGAAAAATATTGGAGTGATGACTTCAAAAATGTTTTTGCTCCACAGTTTGACCATGGACCTGAAGGAATGAAAAGACAAGTATCCTATTTTCTTAATGCATTCCAACCCTTTAAATTTGAAATCATGGACATAATGATTGATGGTGACAAAATTTCAATGTGGATTGAAATAAGCGGAACGCACACAGGAGAACTTTTTGGCATTAAACCAACTAACAAGCAGGTTAAATTTCGAGAATCTGTATGGTACAAAATGAAAGGTGGAAAACTTGACGAAGTATATCCATTTGTTGACTGGAATTCTTTATTTGAACAACTGGGAGAGTATCCTAAACTTAAGCAAAGTGATGATAAGCTTGAAAATCCGGGAAGCACGAACCGCTAAAAGCAGGTTTAGCTGATGAGGGATTTTCTGTTTGGAATGTGTATAGTTCCAATTATCTTTGTTCATGGTTGAAGGTTTATAGGCTTTGAGTCCGAAACAGCCAAATCTGCAACCGGTAGCTATAATATAACTACAAAAGTATGATAATGAAATACTTCATATTGGGATTTACATTTGGAATATCCATGTCATTAATATCTTGGGTGGTGGGAATGATACTTAACAGTATTCTAATGAAAACGGTATACTATGATAAGTTATCAAATCTAAATTTTATAAGAAGTAAGGATTTGTATAATAAAATCGGATTGAAACCTTTTAAGTGGATTGTTAAGAATACATTTTTCAAATTCTTTAATCAAAAAATTAAGTTGGAAAACCAAAATGATGACTTGAATGAAATACGCAAAGAAATGACCTTTTCTGAAATAAGTCATTTAATCGGATTTACTTTTGTGACCATTTTTGCCTTTTATAAAATATTTAGTGTAGGATTAATATTCGGACTGACTATGATGATTCCAAATACTTTAATGAATTTATACCCATCTTTATTACAACAACAGAACAAGAGACGTATTGACAGTCTAATAAGTAGAAAAAAAAACTATAGCTAACAGCATATGTATGAATTGGCGGGTTTAGTGTTAAATGGAAATTTTGTGTCTCACAGAAAGTTAAGCTTTAAAATGAAAGTTCAGTTTTCAAAAGCCGCCACTATATAAATATGCAATAAGTTATCTGCAGTGAACCGGGACACTGCAAACTTAACACTGACTGCAATAATTTAACTTTAAAAAGAATGAATTTCAATAAACATCAGACGCTATTTCAACTTTATCGGTTTACAATTTTATTAGCCTTTTTTACTTCTTGCAATGGTCAAGTGAAAACAACTACGAAAGAGGAAATTCTAGTTGCTAATGTGACAATAATTCAGCCTAAAGCAAGCCAATCAATCATCCAAGACCAAAATGACAATATCTGGTTTTGTGATTCAACTGGTGTAACAGTTTTTAATCCCGCAAAAAATAAATTCAACCACTACATAGAAAAAGACGGGTTGAGCAATAATAGAGTTCTATCAATTTTAGAAGATAATAAGGGAAAAATATGGTTGGCTACTGCTGATGGCATTACTACTTATGAGAATGGAAAATTTTCTGTTATCACAATTCCAGCAATTACTGGAAATTTAAATTACACCAAAACAAGTAACAACGCATTTGCCAACATTGCAAATTATATCAACTGCATTTTGCAAGATAGTAAGGGAAATTTTTGGTTTGGCAATCAAAAGGGTATTTACAAATTTGATGGCACTAATTATTCTCATTTCACAGTTAATGATGGAGTGCAAAACAATACTGGTTATGCAATTTCAGACAGGCAAATTTTTGGACCTGAATCAATCATTGAAGATAAATCGGGAAAAATTTGGTTTGGGGGTAGAGGAACAGACGGCTTGTTTTGTTTTGACGGAAAAAAATTAAATCATTATAATGTGGATAGCATTGAATGGGTTCGACCATTGATGCAAACCAGCAATGGCGATGTTTGGTTTAACACTAGACACAAACCAATGTTGTATATTTACGATGGTAAAACCTTCAAACCATTTTCATCAATTGAAATAAAAGATTGGGTATTTACAATTGTAGAAGACAACAACAAAAATCTGTGGTTTAACAACGGCAGAAAGGATGGTGTTACTTTTTATGATGGCAAAACATTTGTCAATTACACAACTGAAATTGGAGTATTACCCAATGCATCAAACTTTTTTTGCACAGGAATTTTAAAAGACAAAGAAGGAAATATTTGGTTCAAAAGTTTAAGCACAGAATTGTGTAAATTTGACGGGAAAACATTTAAATTTTATCGAGAATAGAAATGCATAAAGCTATATGGAGGTAACACGGGTTTGGCAAAAGTCGCGTTTTTGTGCTCCGAAGATGCATTTGTGGTTAATAAAAGTTTGGTTCTCCGCATCAATCCCGATTGCAATCGGGATATTGAAAATCGCCAACTTCGTCAATTCCGAAAACGTTGCCTGTAACCCTATCGAATATCGTATCCTGATCAAAATGAAATTAGATAAAGATTATGCCATCAAGAAAAATAAGAACCGAACACTGTAAAAATTGCAACTACGATTTCAGGATTGACCTTCCGAATATGAAATACTGCCCAAATTGCGGACAGGAAAATCATAGTCCCAGACAGCCTTTCTTTCACTACCTGTATGAGTTAATGGAAGGCATTTTCCATCTTGACAATAAAACATGGCTAACCATTAAGACCTTGTTTGCCCACCCGGGTAAAATCACCAAAGATTTTATTGAAGATAAACGGAACCGTTATTCCCCTCCTGTAAGGATGTATATCTGGTGCACTGCATTTTTTATGTTTAGTTTTTGGCTCATGATTGATACTTTTACCCACTATATTGAGCCGGCTTCTGAAGCTAATAATTCATTGAGCCAGCAGTTTGATGAAATGCCTGATTCAAGCCACACTTCAATAAGAATTGCCACAAGTGGGCTTTGGCCTACGCTGCCTTCTACACCTGTAAGCAGGTTGCGGGATTTAAAAAACATTCCCGACAATGAAATTAAAAGCTGGCTGCAGCAACAAAATTATCCTGACGACTATTTTCATATTCAATTAGTAAAAGCCTACAGGGCACAGATCAATAGTCAACTAACAATGTCTGCCTACACAAAGAAAATGACAACAGGAAATAATATTCTTTTTGTATTATTGCTTCCCCTCAATGCATTATTACTGTTCCCTGTTCTTTACAGAAAAAAAATGTTGTACTATGATTCAATGATCTTTACAGTGCACATTAATACCTGGATTCCACTTTTCCAATCTGTGTGGATTTGGGTATTGACGCTGATGGTGGGTTTCCTGCATGCTCCTGAATCAATCTTTTTATCAATACCTGTCATTAATGCTGTCTATTACCTTTTTGCATTAAAGAGGGCATTTGATTTTACTTTGATAGGTATAATAGTACGATGGCTCCCTGCCTTTGTTATTGACACTTTTTACCATTGGCTTATATTGTTGTTATATGCCGCATGGTTTATGAATTAAATATACAGGCTTTGGTATTGGCAGCAGGCTAAGGTCGTTTGCCGCAATAGGGGCTGACGTGGTTAAATCAAGTGTAGTGCTTCTATCAACTTTTATGCTTGGTTGACAATGAAGTGCTTCGAAGTTACACACTACCGCAAGCGGCAAACCGTCAGTGGTCATTTAATATTACAAATGAAATTAAAAATAATCATAGCGATATTTACTCTATTATATCTATCTTGTATGGATTCCCCATCAAATAAATATAATCAATTTTACTCAATAATTGATGATTTAGTTCGGATTCAATATTACGATTCATCAACAATAATAATGTTGAATTTAGATTCAATAAAACCGTTTATTCCCAAATTTGAAAAAACAGTTATAGAATAAGATACCATTGATTTATATAAGCTTATACATCATAAATTATATACTGAATTTATTACTAAGGATATTTTAACTTCATTATATAAATCAAAATTAATTGATTCCATAGATATAGAGTTTCTTTTCATTCAAGCTGACAAAATCAAAATTTATAATCTAGATAAAAACAAAATTAATCATCAAACCATTAGCGCTTCAGAATTAGAACAACTGAGAAAAAATAGTGACATTGATAAATTCTTTGATACTTTAAAGAAAGCATAAAGCGGTAGGTCATATACTCGCATTTCACAACCATTATTTACAAAAGATGAAAAGACAATAATTTTTTATATTAGTCATTATTGCGGTTCTTTGTGTGGATCTGGACATAGAGTAATTATGAAATTCGAAAAGGGTAAATGGAGAATAAAACAAAATAAAAGAACATGGGTAAGCTAAGTGAAATAAAGACCACTGACATTTTACTTGCGAACATACCGCAAAAAAACTTAAATTTTTACTATTGGTTTCTTATGAAAAAATTTCTTACTTTTGGCTTTGGTGCTAGTGGCGGTATGTCGAAAGAACCTCTCCGTTAGCCGTCATTATAAAGCGACACCCTGCAAAAGATAGACAGAATAGTGACAACATAAAAAATGAATAAATTCAAAGCCGAAATACAAATAATTGGTGTCAATCCTTATGTGTTCGTTCCAAATCAAGTGTTATCAGACATTTTTATTCAAGCACAAAAAGACAAAGGTGCGATTCCAATAAAAGGAACGGTTAATGGCAAACCCTACAAACAGACTTTGGTGAGATTTAAAGGGGAATGGCGACTTTATATCAATATGAAAATGCTTAAAAATTCACCGAAACGAATTGGTGAAACCATAGAAATTACAATTGAATTTGACCCTGTAAAAAGGATTATAAAACCACACACGAAATTTGTAAAAGCATTAAAAGATAATATTAATGCAAAAGCGATTTTTGACAACTTAAGACCTTCATTGCAACTTGAAATTGTTAGGTATATCTCAATGCTTAAAACAGAAGAAAGCGTTGATAAAAATGTACCAAAGGCAATTAGTTTTTTATTGGGAAAGGGTAAATTTGTGGGCAGAAATAAATTATAAATAAAAAATGAAATCAATATTTAACAAAGCCGAATACGATGAAGTTCGGAAAAGAATTGAAAATTTAACCGCAAATTCTCAAAAGCATGGGGAACGATGAGTGTCGCATAAATGATGGCTTATTGTTCTATTAGATTAGATATGGCTTTGGGCAAAACACATTTTGTGGATAAGGGTAATTTTATAATGCGAACATTAGTAAAGAAAATTGCTCTTAATGCTGTAAAAAAAGGCGACTTGGGTAATAACCAAAAGACATTTCCAATATTCCTTGTAACAGATGAAAAGAACTTTGAAATCGAAAAATTACGACTTCTTCAAAATTTGAATGATTTTTTAACCAAAGGGAATGAAGTAGAAATTGGACAACTCCCTTATTTTTGGTAAATTTTCAAAAGACAATTGGGGACAACTTCAATACGTTCATTTCAACCACCATTTGACACAATTTTCAACATAGGCAAAAACAAATGATAAAACAACGAACGACTTACAAGGGTTTGAACGCAATGGGTGCAGAAGTGATAGGCTCAACATTTGTGCTTTTAATCCTCTACTGTGCCACGCCAAAACCTTTGGCAGTCATACTTTAGCGAACTTTTCCCCAAGTGAGTAAGTTAGTTATGACCCGACTTAAAGACTTTTTAAAATCAACAAAGTGGTTTACTGATAGTGAACTGAATGACATTTTATCGCATTTCACAGCGCTTGACATAAAACGAAAGGAACACATTTTACATGAAGGGGAAATTTGCAAACGAGTAGCTTATGTAGAGCATGGTTGTTTTCGCAATTATACAGTAGACGACAATCTGCATGAAAGCGTAACTCATTTTGGTTTTGAAGATTGGTGGCTTGCCGACCTGCACAGCTTGGAAAATCAAACGCCAACCGTTTACAATATTCAGGCGATTGAGACCAGTACTATTGACGTTATCAATCGTAATGACTTTTTCAACCTTATGGAGCAGTATCCTAAATTCAAAGACGGACATATACAGTTGGTACGAAAGAGCCATGCAGCCATGATGAATCGTATTCAAGAAATTCGCTTTAAATCGGTAGAGGAGAGATATTTAGACCTTATTCAGCGACAACCGCAGACCTTGCAACGAGTTCCCCAACAATATATTGCCGCTTATCTGGGCATTGAACCCCAATCGCTAAGTCGATTGAGAAAACGAATTTTTGACAACAAGTAATTTCTTAACCGCAGTTAATCAATCGTGGCTTGAAAGGGATGTAGGTTTGCATTAACATTTAAAACGAAAATACATGCAAACTATTTCAAACGACATTTACAATCGCATTGACAACCGATTTTACAATGCGGAAAAAGACATCTGGTGGAATGAAAACGAGTTCCTAAGCTTGTTAAAAACTTCGTTCAATCCGTGCAGGTTTGGCTATTTCCTAAAACACTACACCGACATTTTAAAACAATCCCCAAAAGAGAAAACTGCATTGGACGTGGGTTGCGGAGGCGGGATTTTAGCGGAAGAATTTGCAGCAGCAGGGTTTAGGGTTACAGGGATAGACCCTTCGGAAAATTCCATAAGAACAGCCCTGAACCATGCAAAACAAAACAGATTAAACATTCATTACGAAACAGGCACGGCAGAAAAATTGCCTTATCTCGACAACAGCTTTGACGTGGTGTATTGCTGTGACGTATTGGAACACGTTCGTGATTTAAACAAATCCGTTGCAGAAATCAGCAGGGTTTTAAAACGAGGTGGCGTGTTCTTTTTTGACACAATTAACCGAACACCTTTGAGCAAGCTCATCATCATAAAAATTTGGCAGGAATGGAAATCAACAGCATTGGTGCAACCTGGACTGCACGTTTATGAAATGTTTATCAAACCTGCTGAATTGAAAGAACTTTGTTTCGCGCACGGAATGGAAGTAAAGCAGGTAAAGGGAATGTCACCAAACGTAAACCCAATCCAGCTAATTCGTTTGCTTAGACAGAGAGCAAAAGGCAAGCTGACTTTTGCGGAGTTCGGAAAAAAAGTGAAAATGATCGAAAGCAACGACCTGAAAGTAGGTTATATGGGTTATGCAGTGAAACGATAATCAGACAAAAAACACGACCCGACTGACAAGAAGCACGAACTGCAAACATATAGCCGTATTGACTAAAGCAGCAGTTTACAAAGGGGTATACGGATCAAGATCAATTGTGAAGATATATGCTTTAGGTTAAACGGTGTTCAGCGAGTCCGCCCTTTGTCCTGTAGGGGTATTTTTAGTACTTTTTTGGGATACTGGTTTACTAATTTAGACAAATTAAGAGGATTAGTAGTAAATATTGTATCCTTGACGCTACAACTCCCCTTACCCATAGTTTTAAACTTATAGGAAATCTGTGATGGAAATATTTTTCGAATTGTCATTTTCATGGTATTGAATTTATGTTATTTGGCGACCCTTTGTTTTTGTTGATATCCACAGGAATTAAAAATCTATGATGATTTCTGAAAGTTGCAATCTAGATCAATATTCCATCAGCACAATTTTTACATTGAAGAGGATCAATCCCGAATTTAATGATGCATTGCAAATCTACTGGAATTATCACACTGGTCACTCTTTTGGATTCTTCCAAGGGGATGAAATTTTTAATTTATTCTTCTTATCTAAACTTCGGATTCGGTGTATCAATTATACCTTATAAATTTTCTCCATAGCTCGTCTGGGAAAAAGGAATAATCCGTTACCCTGCTTTTCCATGATCAATTTACCCTCTTTGGTTATCCTGCCACCACTAACGATATTGTGTATATGCAGATGAAAACTAAGATCTTGTTCATTGGTATGAAGTATGCTTTTAATACCTGGTGTTCTACCTTAGTAACTTTCATTCTGGCGCAGTTTGAGAAGGGTATAATGTCCACACTCAAAAATCAAATCAAATATCAATTTCCCATTGGTCATACATAGATTTTGCATTTCTTGTGGCATGTGAACACAACATGATAATACTGCGTTGGAATAAATTCGACCATCCTATTGTGAATATATTCCTGACCCTTGATGCAGCTACAATTTGAACAATGTCTATCCCCGCAACAATGATACTGATAATGAATATGATGACAACTGTTGCAATGGTATACATGCCTACCTATATCTTTACTGTAGAATTTAGCTAGCTTGTGAAGTACTGCCTTGCTTTAGGGATTAAATTTGGTTGAGGATGGATGCGTAAATATTTTTGTATGCAATAATTGTCTTAGTTCACAAAGACTTTGGGTCATCTGACACAAATTCTAATGGAGTACGTATCCCAAGTTGAGAGTGCTTTTGCAAATGTAGGTAGACCATCGTGGTCTCCAGTTTGGAATGGTCCAACAGTGTTTTAATAACATGAATATTATTGCTTCTATTTAAAAGTGGGGTGGCAAAACTGTGTTGCAAGGTGTGTGCGGTATATCCTTTTTCTCTAAATCTTGATTTTTCCATTCTGCATTTATTTTAATTTGCATACTTCTAACACACAATGCAGTCTTTGTCTGACCACTAATAAAGAGATAAATTTTCAGACGTCCTAATTCAATTTAATATACTCGTAATTTTTCCACCAATATTGTTGGCAGCAGTGTATATCTATCTTTGGCACCTTTGCCCTGATAAATTTTTACACACGAATTCTCACTTTCTATATCATGAATCCGAAGTTTACATACTTCACTAATTCTCATACCACAACCATATATTAAGGATAGTACACAATATTCTTTTAAGCTAAGGAGTGCCGCAAACAATTGTACTATCTCTTCCTCACTCATAAAATTTGTAAGTACAAATTGTTTTATTGGATAAAGATTACTCGGCACAATGTAATCTGAAGGCATCAGCCGTTTAAAGAAAAAACTACAGGATTGAGCTACTCCCCTACATTAGGCCCATCCTACCAAATGTACTTTTTTAATGTGTATAATGTATTGTTCAATATCTGATTGGGTGATTTACTCCACATCCCGATCATAGTAAAACTTGAACAGGAGCTTCATCTCTTGTACATAGTTCCGGATCATCCCATGTCCATGTTCCAGGATTACAAGAGTCTGTTCCAATAGTCTTAACCAATTTAAGACATTAGCATTTAATTTGTTGGTAGAAATTGCATTTCCTTTCACAATTTTTAAGCATTTTTGTATGTGATTAAATATGAAAGTATTCTTGGCAAGAACTTCACCGAATGGTGTCGCTTGAACAAGGGTTTGGAAAAAGTCGTGGTTCAATACTCCGCTGACAAATTTGTGGTGAATCAAAGTTTGGTTCTCCGCATCAATCCTGATTGCATTTGGGATGTTGAAAATCCACAGCTTCGCCAGTCCCAAAAACGTTATGTGCTATTTCCACATAGTGAATATCACGCATATTAGAACATGAAGATCATAGTTGCATTCTTGAATTTAATTCTCTTCTGTTGTCAGGATTCTCAAAAAAATAGAGAATTAGATCGGTTTTATAAATTGCCAGATACTTCAAATACAGAATTAGTTGATTCAATCATTAGCCAGGACTTATCCAAAAGCACTACCAATGATTCACTTAAACAAAATGATTTCTCAAAAATGAGCGTTTTGCTACTGCCCTGTAGCAATGGATACGACTTTGGCACATCTGGTTATGATTTCGTGCCTATAATGTCGCGAGAATTGGAGAAATTCGAAGGAATAGTTGTTGTCCCATTTCCTTATAAAACTCTAATGAACACATCCTATTATGGTGTGTATGATAAAAGATACTGTAAACCAATTATTGATAAAGTCGAGGCTGATTATTTCTTGATGACCAGATTTACTGAGACTCATCCGGACATATATGGAATTGACACGGTTAAATGGGGATATGAAATCAGAATACTTAATACGAAAACCATGCATCAGATGACATCAATCGGCAAGAAAGATCTGAAGGACTATAACGCAATTGAAAATGATATCATCACGAATATAAATTCTCTTGTCAAAGATATGCGGAACTTAAAATAAAACAGCACCTAACAGCAGCTACCAGCAATTGGCGATTCAGTGGTTTAATGAAGATTTGTTCTTTGTATCAAGTTTGCTGCTGGAAGACAGTTTTCGTCTCCGAAATCGCCCACTTCTATTTGCTGCAATACTTTATGCAACCTTTAAAATTACTTACGATGATCCGAAAATCTATTTTTATTTTTGCCTTAATAATTCTTACGAAAAGCCTTTTGGCGCAGCATAATGATTTTGCAATATTATCAAAAGATGTAACCAATTTTTGGGAAGCGATTGACAATTTGAAATTTAGCAGAGATACTTCTGCAACTTTTCAAAAGTTAGTTATTGATAGAGCTACAGACGAGTTCAAAATTTTTATTAAAAAATGGAACATCAAAGCAAGTGATTACACTTTTCAAATTAAACGATATCCTAAATTTTATGAAACTCTTCGTGAAAACACTTATAAATTAATAAATTCCCAGGATTCAATAAGAGAAGTTGTAAAACGTTTTCAAAAATTATATCCCAATTTCAAACAAGCCGACATCTGCATTGCAATTGGAAATTTTAATACCGGTGGAAATATCGAAATTGAAGGTAATCGCAATCTTGTTTACATTGGGCTTGAATACCATGGATTAGATACGAATACAATCATCAATGAATTAAGTATTTCCACTCAAGATTATGTCTCAAGAAGCAATTTTTATCGTACAATAGTTCACGAACTTGTTCATGTTCAACAATACACACACGGAAAAAAGGTAGTAAAGGCTTTGAGTGGTGATTTCCTTGCAAACAGAATACTCAAAGAGGGTATCCCTGATTTTGTATCACAGTTAATCGTGAACCATGGCAACAATGGGAATTACTTTAATTACGGGCTAAAAAATGAAAATAATCTCAAAATCAAAATCAAACAAGAGTTATGGAACAAAGGAAGCGGTGATTGGTTTGGTGGCAACGTCAAACTTTTCGTTAACCACCCAAGAGATTTAGGATATTTCATGGGTGCCCAGATTGCTCGGAGCTATTATAACGTAAACAATCTTCAATTAATGGATTTGACAAATATAATTGAAATTAAAAGCTTGAAAAAATTTATAATTGACAGCAAATACTTTGAGTAACCTAACGGCTGCAAACATAGTCTTTGCAAAAGTGGAGCTTTCATATTAGACTGAAAATTTAGATTTTTTATTCGATTTTTTACTAAATTTGAACATTATTACTTGCTAAACCCCACAGGCGCCAAATCGATAAACGTTATGTGTCATGTTTGTGCTACAGTTCAAAGCCAGAATTAAAACAAACTGACATTGGAGAATTTACCATTATTCAATCTATTCGCCTTACTTACCGAAATTCTTGGAACAGTTGTGGGATCTGGCTATTCTTTAATTTTTGTGCCTATTGCCTTTTACTTTTTTAGATTTTCATTCTGTGCTTGGAATAACAGCATTGTCTCATGTGTCAAGTAACCTTGCAGAGATTGCCTTTTTCTGAAAGGAGTTTGATAAATGGCTTGTGATTTCTATTGGTATTC
The DNA here is from genome assembly GCA_016713905.1 of Candidatus Vicinibacter proximus. Classification (NCBI taxonomy): domain Bacteria; kingdom Pseudomonadati; phylum Bacteroidota; class Saprospiria; order Saprospirales; family Saprospiraceae; genus Candidatus Vicinibacter; species Candidatus Vicinibacter proximus. The sequence goes on along the minus strand of JADJOE010000002.1, from coordinate 462,341 downwards.
CTTTAGTTCTTTTGTAATTGTTGGAGCATTGCTTAGCAATTTCGTTGAAACTAAAATTCTTGAAATCTCACTTGCATTATTCCTGATTGCTGTCAGTTTGGTTCATCTTACTTTTAAATATATTACCCTGAAACTCAATAACTTAAATTCAATTATCGGGAGAACTTTTTCAGGATTATTTGCGGGATTAGTAGGAACAGGAGGAACAATCAAAGGAATAGCATTAGGGGCATATTATCCTAGAATGGATGTGTTTACAGCCACCCTGACTATAATTGATTTGGCAATTGATTCCATCAGAAGTTTTGTTTACTTTCTCAATGGACATGTGCGCAAGTACGACCTCTATGTCTTTCCAATTTTACCAGTAGTCAGCATTTCGGGAACATATATAGAAAAAAAATCTTAATGAGAGTTTCAGAACAACAATGGAAATCCATTATAATGTTTTTATTTTTAATTACCGGCATAGTAACAATATTTAAAGTGATTTCATGATCGCAAGATATGAACCACTAAAAACTAATATCGAGATTTATGGATGATAAATCTTGAACATTCAATGGCTATAAATTGTACACCAGGTCGATTATTTGACTGGTTTTGAATCTTAAAATAAATTTTACAAAATGAAACACCAATTATAAAAAATATGTGAAAGTTACAGGTGGCATGCAAATTGGCGAATAAGTCTATTTTGGACATTGTATAAGTGGGAAATGTTTTTAAAATATATTGACCACATCTGCTATAAAAAAAAGCGAGAATGGTTGGATAATTGAAGCGGTAACTCCTCCCTTCCCCAAGGTAGGATTCATCTGTGAGGAAACTGAAAATAGATGTTTGTTTGCACATATCGAATCTTTTGGTTTTATAAATTGAAAATTACCCGTTACTCAAAACTTCCTGATCTCGTTGCTCAGAAAGTTTTTAAACCCTTATTACAGGTTTTACTTAATTCAATAAGATATAATTGAGGATAACATTAAATTGAAGGAGAATATGGAAGTAAATAATAATTCAAAAGTGATCAATGAAGAAAGCAAGACCGCATAACAGCAGCTACAAGAAATTGGCGGTTCAATGGTTAAATGAAGCTTTGTTCTTCATATCAAGTTTGTCTCGTCCTAAAAAAAGTTTTCAGGTTAATAAATATATCCTGCTCTTAGTTTACACTTGTTTCTTAGTCCTTTAAATTGGTCTAAAAATGTAGTTTGTTTTTGAAAATGGTTCTTCCATAATTTTTGTATTTAATTGGTCTTTTGATTGAAGAATTTCTTCAGGTGAAAAGTTTCCAATATCTAAATGTGGTCTTTTATTGTTATAAGTCAATTGCTTTTTTAAGCAAAATCTTAACATCCTTTAGATTTTTTACTTCATAAGTATCTAAGTATTCCTCTTTGATAATACTGTTAATCTTTCTGCTACTGCATTTTCTAAAGGATCTCCATTCTCAGTCATGCTTATTTGAATCTTGTAATCCTGCAATAGCTTTACATAAGCTTGACTAATATATTGAATTCCTCTAACACTATGGTGTATTAAATTCATATGGTCTTCTGATTTTATTTTAGATAAGGCCATTTCTGATGCATGTATGCTTTCAATTGTTTCCATTGTTTCTCCTACATGGTAACCTACAAATTTATGAGAATATGAGTCCATAATTAAACTAATTTTTAGATGTCCCTGCTTTAACTTGCAGTAGTTAATAATATTGCTTAAACATAGTTGTTTAATAGCTGTTGGATTCATCTCCCGGATTAGATTGGAATATTTCCTCAGTCTGTAATATGAATTTGTTGTTTTTATCTTCCGTTTACCTTTTCTCACCAACAGATTAATGGATAAAAGCAAGTCAAATTGACCATCTCTATCTATCTTTATATGTTGTTCTAATATAAATGGCTGAAGCATTTCATAGCGCTTTCTAGAGGCCATTCTATGATAATCTTGCCTTATACATTTTACCTTCTTTAAAATCATTTTTACCTCTATGGCAGTTGATATAATTTTCTAGTTATATTTATAATAAGCCTGTCTGCTCATACCAAACTATCTACATAACTTGGCTAATCCTATGTGTCTAGAATTACTTTTCATAGTCTCTAGGGCTTGGTATTTAGCTTTTTTCTAATTGGAATTTAGAATTCTTTCACTGCAATATTAACCATTATAGAAAATGCAATTGCTTTAAGTTCTGCACCCTTCAGTTGTTTTTCTAATTCAAATCTTATTTTCTTAATTGAAGATTTTCAGAGGATGCTTCGGAGGCCTTAATAAGTTTAACTTTCTTTATTTTAGCTGCCATATCTGTCTTGATATGACTTAATTTAACGCTAATTGGCCTTCCTGAGACAGAATAACCTAACATCTTCATTCATCTTAACAATTGACCATGCTCTTCATCCTTTGCGTGTACTTTTTCCAGATCTCAAGCTTTATACAGCCATTCGAAATCATCTATTGGATTATTCGATATTGGTTCTCCTAAGTAAAATATTTATCTACATTTTTACAATTAATTTATTCATATTTACAATGATTTTGTGTAAGACTATTTTAGGACAAGACACTTAAAGCCTTTCATTCCACAACGAACACAAAGCCAAATAGCGCTTATGACAAGCATACACAGGAAAAAACCACAGTAAGATGAGTTTATTAAATACTATTCCAATCATAGAATTCAAAACCGCCGAAACATTTGAAACCTGGCTCGAAAAGAATCAGGACAATTTAAATGGACTTTGGCTCAAAATATTCAAGAAAGATTCCGGGATAAAGACCATCAGCTATGCAGAAGCATTGGATGTAGCGCTTTGCTATGGGTGGATTGATGGTCAAAAAAAAACATTTGACGAACTGGCATATCTGCAAAAATTTTGTCCCAGAAGAGACAAGAGTATTTGGTCTAAAATAAATATTGGACATGTCCAAAGATTAATCGAGGCAGGAAGAATGAAACCTGCAGGATTAAAAGCTATCGATAAAGCCAAAGAAAATGGTAATTGGGAAAAGGCATACGACTCCCCAAGCAAAATGACTATACCTGAAGACTTTCTAAAAGAGCTCCGCAAGAATAAAAAAGCAGAAGCGTTTTATAAGGGTCTCAACAAGACCAATCTTTTCTCCATTGGATTTCGCCTGCAGACTGCAAAAAAACAGGAAACCAGAGAAAAGCGAATGAAAGAAATTATTGAAATGCTCGCAAGAGGGCAGAAATTCCATTAAATAACTTTGCCTAACTTGACAATTTTTCGTAAAATGAGAGGCGCTAACATCGGCGATCTGATAGTTAGGCTTTTGTTGTAAATTTGAATAGGAGAACTCAATTGAACATTTGTATTGAATTGAGCATTTGTAGCTTGAATTCCTCAGCATAGCAAGGCAGAAACCTTCACCTGCAGGCGTTGCAGATAAACTAACAACAATTAAAAGATTAAAAAAATGAGTTATTTACCATTTCAGACAATAGACTGGACTTCCATTCAAAAAGTTGAATATAAGGGAGAAAGAGGTGTAGCATATTGGCAAACCATTCAATTTGCTGGACTTAGAATGCGGCTGGTAGAATATTCAAATGGATATTTAGCAGACCATTGGTGTCAAAAAGGACATGTTGTACATTGTTTAGACGGAGAATTTATCATCGAACTTAGCACAGGTGAAAAAATTAGACTTACAAAAGGTAAAACCTATGTCGTGTCTGACGAACTTAGTTCACATCGTTCAGTTTCTGAAAATGGTGTAAAACTTCTTATTATTGACGGAGATTTTTTAAAATAGATTTGGAGAAAATAAAAACTAAAAGTAAATGATTTTTATAACTCAATTAATCTACATTAATAAAGGACAGGAAAAAGTTTTTGATGAATTTGAAAACATAGCTATTCCAATAATTTTAAAATATAATGGAAAACTTTTAATACGGGTTAGACCAAAAGAAAACTCATATATAGAAAATAATATAGACAAACCTTACGAAATTCATCTTGTAGAATTTCAAGCACAACAAGATTTTGACAACTTCCTGCAAGACGAAGATAGAAAGAAGTTTTTGCACTTAAAAGACCAATCTATAAAGGCATCAATTTTAATTCAAGGAACAAAACTATGACAACCGAGCAAACGCCAGCACGTAAAATGGGTTTGATAAAATGGTGGTGGATTTGATAAATGGAAAATTCTATTGAATTTTATTGCCAGAAATCCGTCAAATCGTCAAACCGTAACAACTAAGAGATATACAGACATTTCAGTGGACATAAACAATATCTTTGTAAGAAAAATCTCTAAAGCAAAAGAAGAACAAGCATGACAGAGTTCCCAGAATTAATTTCAGATAAATTGAAGTTAAGGAAAATCCGACCAAGCGACATGCCTGCCTTGTTAAAATATTGCAACAATAAAAACATCTCGGATCGAATTATCAATATACCTTACCCTTATCTTGAGGACGATGCTATTTTTAGAATGAATTTTGTTCTTCAGGGATTTAAAAACAAAGATCGTTACGTTTTTGCCATCTTGCTATAAGACAGCGAAGAATTAATTGGCGAGATTGGTTACCACCTGGAAAAAGTGAACAACCACGCTCAATTCGGTTATTGGATTGCAGAACCTTTTTGGGGAAAGGGAATTGCGACAGAAGCGTTGGCAGCCATTTTAAAAGTTAGCTTCGAGACATTGCACCTTAACAAAATTTATGCAACACACTACCCGGACAATTTGTCATCAGGGAAGGTAATGTTAAAAAACAACATGATAAAGGAAGCTGAAATGAAAGAACATTATAAAATTGACGGAGTTTATAAAGATGTTATTCAATACAGGCTGACAAAAAAAGTATATGAAGAAAGGAATTCACACTAATCCTTTTTTATCAGCAGGAGGTAGAGCTGGGTTTAAACTAGGTACCCTCTTACAGCTTTTAAAAGTAAGCAAATTCAATGCCCGTCATTTTGCATTTTAATATTTCGCCGGAGATTGGTACATTTATAACATCTTGGAGGCAGGCACTAAAATTTACCCGCTTTACGTTAAACCTATTTTAAGACAAACAATAAGCAATCCAAAACTTAATCAACATGACAAAATCAATTAAATTTCTGGCCACATGGATGACCATTATTTTTTTGTCCTCGTTTACTGAAAAGAACACAAACGAGTTTATCGGGACATATGGTGTTTCAGGATCAGACCCTTCCCAAATAAAGTTGACTCTGCATTCAGACAACACTTTTTTTTACCAGGACTTGTCTAATACGGATAAAAAGATAGTTATTAAAGGCAATTGGACATCAAAAGGTAAAAAAGTATTCTTAAAAGACAATAGCTCTGATAAGAAGTTTCACAATGTTTGGACATTTTTAGAAAATGGACATGTAGCCAAATCTCGAAAAGGACTGACTTTTTACAGGTTGTGCAAAATTGACGGATAGAAAAACTGGTTATAACACCAGATAAAAGAAATTGGCGGTTCTGTCGTTAAATCAAGCTTTGAGCTTCAATCAAAGATTCTGCTTGGATGATAGTTTATTGCTTACTGGACACTGTGGTCAGAACAAGTCGAAATCGCCCAATTTTTGAAGCTGCAAATCGTTAGTTATCAGGCAAAAGAAACGTGAATAAATCTAAAAAATATAGAAAAAGGATTATCTCTTTAAAAACATGGAAAATCAGAATGCGTTTTCAAGAAGAGTTTTGATAAAAAGTTCAGTTTTAGGACTTTTAATTTTACCTATTCATAATGTAATACGTGCAAAAAACATATTTAACATTAATGAAAGTAATACCAATGATTTAAAAGAACCCAAACGATATCCAGCTATAATCGAAGAAATAACGAGCGAGGTAGTTGGAGTTTCTCATTTCAATTTAGACAGGCTAAAAGAACTTGTAAACAAGAGACCCGAATTAGCCCGGGCTACCTGGGATTGGGGGTTTGGTGACTGGGAAACAGCCATTGGTGCCGCTTCGCATGTTGGTCGTAAAGATATCGTGCAGTATTTATTATCAAAAGGAGCAAGGCCTGATATTTTTACTTTTGCAATGTTAGGTGCTTATGAAACAGTCAAATCTATGATTGAATTTATGCCTGGTTTGCAAAAAACATTAGGTCCACACGGTATTAGTTTACTACAGCATGTCAAGAATGGAAATAGTAAGTCAAAGAAATCAATCCGATTAATTGATTATTTAAACAAATTGGGAGATGCTGATGGTCAGGAATACCAAGTAATGAATGAAACTGAAAAGCAAAAATATGCTGGTGATTACAAATATGGAGAAGGTGAATTTGATGGCTTTACCGTAAAAGTAAATAGTCAGAAAAGACTTCTGTTTGGAAAACTTGGTATGTTTGGTGGTTCCTTATTAAAAATTGGCAACCATACTTTTACTTACAATGGTGCGCCTTCAGTCGAAATTTCTTTTCAATTGGAGAACGAAAAAATAATTTCACTGACCGTTAAAGAACCTGAATTGATTTTGATTGCAAAAAAAATATGACATTGAAGCCAAGATGCCCGAACCGCTAACAAGGATTTTGCAAAAGTAGGACTTTTGTACTAAATTTGAGTTTTAGTACTTTCTAAACCCCACCTTCGCCAAGTCCAAAAACATTAGGGTTTAGACTTGACAAATAAAACAGTGTGCATTATTTTTATGAAGATTGAGACTAAAAATTTAATACTTATTTCGGGTAATAAAGAAATATTGTCCAGTGCAATAAAGGGAGCATCATTTCTTTCCATAAACTTAAATGTTTCAGTGATGGAACCTTGGACAGAATTTGGCTTGGCACCCATAGAATTTTCTTTGACAAAGATATCTCAAAATGAAAACGAGAATGGGTGGTGGACCTATTTTCCAATACATAAAGAGGACAAAAAATTAATTGGCAGCTGTGGTTATAAGGGCAGTCCGACACCAGAGGGAAATGTAGAAATTGGTTATGAAGTTATTTCAGAATATAGGCAAAAGGGTCTAGGTACAGAAATAGCGAAAGGACTAGTATCTAATGCATTTAAGTTTGACCATGTGAAAATGATCATTGCCCACACCTTACCTTTTGAAAATGCTTCAACAAATATTTTAATATGCTTGGGATTTAACAAAGTATCAGAAATAATAGATCCTGAAGATGGATTAATTTGGCGATGGGAATTAAAAAGGGAATAGACCGAATCGCTGACGGCACCTTGGCGTCATGTTGGTTTTTTAGGTTAGGAAAGTTGCCTCTATCGAGGTAATTTTGTCCTGGTGGAAAGCTTATGGCTTCGAGTTAGCACGAACGCCAGGCCACAAAGTGTTACCGGTCATGATAAGACCACCCCACAAATTAAATAACCTGATGCAAAAATACCGACATGATATCGTCGATTATATAATATGATTTTTGAACAATATCAGCTTCCGACTAAACTTAAAGATCACATTGAGTCTGTTTTGTATTTTAAGGGACTCAATCCCAATCATTCGATAGAAAGAATTGTCCCCACAGGACATGTCTTTGTAGTTTTTGAATTAGATAATATTCCACGAAATACTTTTGATAATAAGACATTAAGACCACTAGAGACCTATACAAAAGTTTGGATTTCGGGTACACATAGAAAATTTATTTCTATATCTGCACATCAACAATCTGAAATGCTCGCCATTCAGTTTAAACCCGCAGGGGCATTCCCTTTTTTACATTGTCCCATTCAAGAGCTGAATGATAAAGTAGTATCCGCAAAAGAAATATTTGGAACTGAAATTATAAAATTGAGAGAGGAAATTTTGATTGCAGAAAATCCGCAAGCAAAATTTAATCTTGTTTCAAATTGGTTAGAAGAAAGGTATGACTACAAAAAAAATGCACCTGAACACTTATTAGCTTTTATAGAACGACTTCAAAAGGAACCTGTCTCCAACTTGAAAAAAGTTATTGACAGCTATCCTGCTACTCAAAAACAGTTGATTGTACATTTCAAAAAGTATGTTGGACTAACTCCAAAATATTTTCATCGCATATTGCGGTTCAATGAAATCTTGAAAAAGCTTAATGAAAAAGAAAAAATATCATGGACAGACGTAGCATACAGTTGTGATTATTCAGATCAATCTCACTTTATTAAAGAGTTTTTCCTTTTTTCAGGTTTCAATCCAAAGGATTTTATAAAAAGGGAGTTTCCTAAAGAACAAACAAACTTTTTCCCATTAGACAAAAAAGGTTAATTTTTTACTATTTCACCTTTATGGGTGCATTTACTTTTGCGACATATTTAAGTGTTACAAAAATGGACTTTACACAAACAATTCAAAATCTTAACTGGCTCGCCATAATTCTTGCAGCTTTATCCACCTTTATGATTGGTGGAGTATGGTATTCCGTTTTCGAAAAACCTTGGATGGTTGCCAATAACTTCACAAAGGACGACTTAAAGAAGCGAAATATGCCAATGGTATTTGGGCTATCGTTTCTTTTCTCTCTGATTATGTCGGCTAATCTGGCAATGTTTATCGGAGACGAAAATGTAACATTCGGAGCCATTGCTGGCTTTATGACTGGTTTGGGATGGGTCGCGTTTGCAATAGCAATTGTCGCTTTATTTGAAAACAGACCGGTAAAATATGTTTTAATCAATGGGGGTTATATGGTTGTATCGTTTACGCTCATGGGGCTCATTTTAGGTGCTTGGAAATAAAAGTAATTGAAAAATGGAAAAAGGATTAATTGAGAAAACAGGAAAACCATTAGAACATTGGATTAAAGTAGTGAATCAATCCAAAATTGAAAAGCATTCAGATATCATAAATTATTTAAAAGCTGAGCATGGGTTTTCATATGGTTTCGCAAATTTTGTGGCGTTGAAAGCAAAAAAAACTGATGCAGCGTCCATAGATGACATGGATTTATTAAATAATCAGTATAAGGGAAAGGAGTCCTTAAAAACAATTTACGATGAATTGATTTCAAAAATATTGACTTTCGGAAAGGATATTCAAATTTCTCCAAAAAAAACATATGTAAGTTTGGTTCGTAAAAAGCAATTTGCGACCCTTAATCCCGCAACAAAGACTCGTTTTGAAATTGGCATAATTTTAAAAGGACAACAACCAGAGGGTAAATTAGAGTTGGAAAAGCCAAATGCCATGTGCACGCACAAAATAAGTATTGCAAGCATAGACGAAATTGATATTGAAGTATTGGAATGGATTAAGTCTGCTTATGTTAATGCAGGATAATACAACTGTTAGAAGGAAGTCAAGTTTAGACAATACATTTAATCAAAAAAATTAAATATTTGACAAACGAAGAGAAAGAAATTCTTGCGATTGTAAAAGCTTGAAACGAGGCCTTTTTGCGCAAGGACAAAGAAACTTGCTTTACTTTGATCTATTGTGATTTAGACTTATTCTTCTTTCAAGTCCAAATCGCATTTATGATAAAAAGGTTGATAAAGATGAATTTGATTGGTCATTAAGTTGATCACGAACCAAAGTTCACTTTTTTCAAGAAATGCGACTACAAATTCAATTATATGGGGACACAGCAATTGTTATTTGCCACAATTGGGGAGCTTATGACCCCGACGGTAGTGAACAAGTTTATTATTGGAGGAAACAAATGTTTTAATTTAGGAAAATGAGAAATGGAAAATTATCCACAACCATACCTTAAAATAAATATAAAATAACCAATTTAGCATAAGATTCATTTTAATAAAAGCTTAAAGTCAACTAACGAATGAAAATATCTGGAACACTTTTTTTGTTCATATTTATTTGTAACACCATTATCCTTTCTGGACAAATCAATAAATCAGATACTACATTTTTGATAATTAAAAACATTAGTATAATTGATGTAGGTAGTGGAAAAATATTAAAAAAACAGAATGTCGTTATAAAAGGACAATTCATTTATTATATAGGAAATTCATTTTCAGAAAGAACATCGACCAACACAAAATATATAGATGGAAAGGGAAAGTACTTGTGCCCCGGACTTTGGGACATGCATTTTCATTTATGCTGGGATATAAGCAATGATACTTTGTTGTATCCTGCACTTTTGAAAAATGGAATCACAGGTATTCGCGATATGGGTGGAGATCTCAAAATTATGAGTGCATTCAAAAGCTTGAAAAACGTAAACAAACTGAATATATATGGAGCGGGACCAATGATTGATGGGAATCCACCAGTTTATTCTGACTTCTCCCTGCCAGTAGATAACAGTTCGGATATCACCAAGCTTTTAGATAGTTTAAAAAACAATGGAAGCGATTTTTTTAAAACTTATTCCCTTTTAAAAGAAGCACAGTTAAAAGAAATCTCCGCTTATTGCAGGAAAAATGATTTTCATTTTGCAGGACACCTTTCTGAATATATTAATCCAGAAACATCTATATCCCTTGGACAAAAAAGCATTGAACATCTTAATGGTTTATATGAGATCTGGAATGAAAGCAGAAGCAGATTTGATAGCTTAACTGATCTGATGTTAAAACATCATACATATATCTGCCCGACAATTATTACCTACCAATTAAAAACTCGACTCAGGGATTCTACAATTGTAAATAAAGAGTATTCCAAATATATTTCAACTTCCCTTGTAAAAGAATGGAAAATAACTTGGGGAAAACGAGTGGAAAGACATAAAAAACTTGAGGATTGGGACGCACTTGACAAAACATATTTATCACAATTAAAATTGATAAGCAGACTTCACGAAAAAGGTGTAATGTTATTAGCAGGTAGTGATTTTGCAGGAATGCCATATGTATATCCAGGCATAAGTTTACATCAGGAGCTTAAATTACTAACGAAAGCTGGGTTATCCAATTATGAAACTTTAAAAACTGCAACTATCAATCCTGCAATTTTCATGAATAAGCAAAATATTTACGGTTCTGTAGAAGTTGAGAAATATGCTGACCTGTTAATCTTAGAAAAAAATCCTTTTGACAATATTGAAAATCTAAAAACAACAACATTTGTAATCGTAAAAGGAAAAATAATTAAAGTCCAAAATAATAAATCATGAAAATTACTTCTTTTGAAATCAACAAATAAGGACTGCATTACTATTAATTACAGCCAAATGAAATCACTTCTCTTTATTTCTACTTCTCTTATTTTGACATTTTCGTCAATGGGACAAACAACAAATCCAAATTTGGATTCTACCTTGGCTAAGTCTTTGGGTGCCGATTATTATGATATGAAAATATAGGTTTTGGTGATTCTAAAAACAGGCTACAAAAAAACAACGAATAAACAATTTGTTGATAGCTATTATACTGGTCATCAAGCCAATATTGGGAGAATGGCTGAAGCTAAACAACTAATTGTTGCAGGGCTATTTGGAAAAAACAATGATGATTTCAGGGGTTTGTTTATTCTTAATGTGACCTCCATTGTCGAAGCTAACAAAGTTCTTGAGACAGATCCAGCCATAAAAGCAAATTTATTAATTGCAGACGTTTATACATGGTATGGGTCTGCAGCAATACCTGAATATTTAAATAAACACAATATAATTTGGAAAATTAAACCATAACCTATGAACAATATTTTCCTTTTACATTGAATAACTTAAGTTTAATAAAATCATGAAAATAGTATTGTTTTTCATATTCCTCGCAACTTCAATGAATTCATATGGTCAATTTAAGGCTGATAGTACTTATAAACCGTTAGATGTTGCTATCCTGTTATATGATGGTGTCGAACTTTTAGATTTCGCCGGACCTGGAGAAGTGTTTCAACAAGCCAACTTTAATGGTAAAGACGCTTTTAATGTTTATACATGTGGAATAAATTCAAATAAAATAATCAGTCAAAGTTTTCTAAATATTACCACACAGTATATTATTGATGATTGCCAAATACCAGACATATTAATAATTCCAGGTGGTAATAATTTAGCACTTGTAAACAACGATAAATTAATAGCATGGATATCCAAAGTTAATGAGAAAGCAAAATTTGTTTTGTCGGTATGTAATGGACTAAACCTACTTGCCAAAACAGGTGATTTGGACGGAATGACGGCGACCAGCCATTATGGTGCGATTGAGAACCTTATTAAAAACTACCCTAAAATTAGTATAGTTACCGGTAAACGATTTGTTGATAATGGCAGAATCATTACTACCGAAGGAGTTTCGGCAGGGATTGATGGCTCTTTATATCTTCTGTCTAAAATTTTTAATATGGAAGTGGCTAATAATGTTGCTAAAATAATGATGTACAACTGGAATCCTGAGACGCTTGATTATCTCGTTATTCAAAAGGAAGATACCATATTCGAAAAACGAATTTCGGCTTTTACTTGGATGCCTGATGGAAAAGCCATCATATTGAATATTCTTAAAGTTGATAAGACCGAAAATAACCCTCCCATATCTAAAAAATTCAAGTTTTCCATTTCGTTAGAAACAGTTGAGCTTTTACCTATTGATGGAGGAGGATTAGCCGTTTCTCCAGATGGTAAATCTGTAGCTTATATCAAACATGTTAATGGTAACGACCAAATTTATTTATACAACTTTAGTCAAAAGGAAGACAAACTATTGGTAAATGATACGTTTAAAAAGTATGCGGTTAGTTGGTCTTCCGATGGAAATAGTCTTGTTTATAATATTCAAATTGATAAAGGAGAAAATGCGAAAGTTGAAATTTGTACTTACAATATTCAAAAAAATGAGGTAAATCAAATTACCAAAAACAGCACCTTTAAATGTTATGCTCCAAATTGGAATACAAAGACCGATAAAATAGTTTATACATCTGAATATGGAAATAAAAGAGACCAAATATATTTGACGGATAAAAATGGAAGTTTACATACCAATCTAACAAATGACAGCACAACACATAACTACTCACCATACTGGATTGACGAAAATACAATTATGTACATTCAATCTCCGAAAAACTTAATGACGATGAAAATAGACGGAAGTCAAAAACAATTTTTAAATGGAATAAACACTACTCAATTTAAATACAACTCAGCCACAAATAATATAATATATTTAGATGATAATGAGAATTTGATTATAGTCGATTTTAAAAGCAAAAGTAAAAAAATTCTAATTCACCAAAATCGGTTGAATGCTCTTTTTAGCGAGTCTAATTTTGAAAAATAAAACTATTAAACAGCACTATTAAATAGTAATAGGTAGTATGTCCTTTACTCCTTACATAGGAGTAATTAAACTACTTGCCAAAATTAATACTTTGCTTTCTTAAACCTAACCCTAAGGAAAGTAAAAAGCAGGAATTGGAAATGGACAAAAAAAGTTAATATAAATGTTGTGTAACCTAGTACAAACAGGAACTCCAGCTTAAAACACGAGTTTGGCAAAAGTGGCGATTCAGTGGTACCCTGACACATTTGTAGTTAATCATCTGCCAGCTGGCGGACTCAGCTTCAGCTACTGCCTGCCATCGGGCAGGTTAATGGTAAAATTCGATATCTTCGCTTAGCCACGGAGTGCTATTACCAATGCTGACAGAGCGATTCAATTACTTTAAAATACTTGCAGAAAATGAAAAGGACAATTGTAAATCCCATCATTAAGGACCCTGAAACATTTTTACAGACCTCTGAAGAATCAGGAGGAAAAATTACAGAAGCAGACATAACATTGATGCCTGAAGGTGGAAACCCCTTGCATTACCATAAGACATTCTCGGAAACATTTACAGCTATAGAAGGGGAGCTAGGTCTAAAATTAGGAAATAAAGAGATTAAGATCTTAAAAGAGGGTGAAACCCATACAGTTGAACCAATGTCCGTACATGGTTTCTTTAATCCAGCAGACAGGGAAATTAAGTTCAATGTTAAATTATGACCTGGTCATACAGGCTTTGAAAATTCATTAAGAATAATTTATGGATTAGCCGAAGATGGCCTCACGGATAAGAATACCATTCCAAAAAGTATCAAGCTTTCAGCAATTGTCCTTTGTATGAGTGACATGAACCTTCCGGGCATATTCACATGGATGTTTCCTCTTTTAATGTTTATCGCTAAACGAGCAAAAGCAAGTGGAGAAGAACAAAAATTAATGGACAAATATTGTATCTAGCAGACATTAACCGAAATGGAAACATTGGCTGAAATATAAGATTGATTTAGAAAGGGTGAGCATTTTTCAAAAAGGAAAAGTCGGATGAGTAATAATGGAGACATTTGGCCACATTACATTTCCGATCTCATTGGCCTCAAAAGCTTTTGGCAATATATAACCAAGTTGAGAATGTTAAAAGAAATATTTACTCCTCTTAATATTTTTTATTTGTATATTTATTCCGATTACAAGTATTTCATATTCCAATAAAAAAGGCGGCATGAAAACTAAAACATTATGCTTATCCATTTTAACTTTTATTATTCTATCGTCTCTTTCTTGCAGGATTGCCTCACAAGAAGAATGTGATGCTTTTAAAGTCGAAATAATTCAGGAAGGCTCTGATATCCTAAAAGTTGAGTTGAGTGGTGGAATAGGTCCCTATTCTTATGAATGGTCTAATGGCCTTGGCAATTTTACGCAAATATCCGTAAGTCAATCAGGTTTGTATGAAGTTACCGTTATAGATACCTGGACTAAGTGTAAAAAATCTGATGGTTACCAATTCACTGCATCTCAAAACAGTAATTGTGGATCCTTTACCTCGGTAAGCGATGCGGATAACAATTTATATGACATCGTTACCATTGGCACACAATGTTGGATGAAATCCAATGTCAACATAGAAACCGGAATTTCAAAAATTACCGATAAAAACGAATGGGTGAATTCGAAAAATCCAGCGTGGTGTTATTATGATAATGACGTAAATAATGGTCCTAAATATCAAAAATTGTACAACTGGTACGCTGTCCAATCCGGTAAACTGTGTCCACAAGGGTGGCATGTACCTACCATGGCTGATTGGGAAAAATTGATCACTTTTTTGAAAAATGATTCCCTGGCAACCATCTCAATGTTAAAACAAGATCCTCTTTGGAAAGTAAGCAACAACGCTACCAATGTAAGCCAATTCAGCGCATTACCCGGAGGAAGAAGACAAACCGATGGATCATTTGTATTTGAAGGTACCGAAGCCGATTTTTGGGCTTCTGAGGTAAGTCCTAACGGCGTCACTCAAGCCATCACATTGAACGCTAACTCTGCAATAATATCCAGGATTGGTTGGAGCAAGATCAATGGTTTTAGTTGCAGGTGTGTAAAGAACTGAATCGAACTGCGATTCGTTTGAGTATATTTTTTTCCAAAAGTAAGTCAATAGTACTTACCACATAACCCAAGGATCCCTCTAAAGCATCAGCTAAAGGGGCAGCCGCCTCTATAGAAGGCTTATCCTCAACACGCTCGTACCAATCCATAAGCGAATGATAGGTATTTAGAAGCATAGCCACATCATTTTGAGAAAGGTTTTTGCTTCTCTGCATTCTCATAATATTTTATCAAAACTGCTCATTATTAGTCATTTATAGATCAACGCATTTCATTTAGGTAGTTTTTTTGGCCCCATGAAATTTCAGGAATTTTACAAAATATTCGTTTTTTGTAATTTTAATTGATATATCAATTATATTTACATCAATTAATTCATAAACACATGGAAAAAATTGACCAAATAGTATTTTATACCCTTGAAAAATCCATTAAATCCTATCGGCAGTTCGCACAAAAAAACATAAACAAGAAAGGCTTTGACATTACTATCGACCAATGGTTAGTTTTAAAAACTATTGAGAGTAATGAAGGTATGAGTCAACAACAAATAGCTATAAATGTGTTCAAAGACTACGCATCAATCACTCGGATAATTGAGATATTAGTCAACAAAAAGTTTTTAGAGAGGGCTTTTCATTCAGCTGACAGAAGAAGATTTGATTTAAGCATAACCAAGTTGGGTTTAGAAATACTTACTAGACTGACACCTATAATTGAATCTAACAGAAAACAAGCACTTAACGGAGTTACCAAATCCGAAATTGAATTCTTGAAAAAAGTACTTAATAAAATCACAGAAAATTGCATCTAAATGGAAAAAGCATTAACCCTTACAGCCATCTCTTTCATTTGTTTAAGTCTGCACTTTAATCTTGATGCACAAGATGGTTTTTCGAATAAAAGTTTATTTACAGTAGAAGAACTACAGCAAGACTTTTCAGCACTAAGAACCTCTTTAGAGGAAAGTCATCCCGGGCTTTATATTTATAAATCCAAATCAATTGTTGATTCTATATTTCTTGCCAATTACTCCTCCTTAAACAAAGCAATGACCGGAAGAGAATTTATGCTTTTAGCGTGCAGAGTAACTTCACAAATGGGTGATGGTCATTTAAGGGTCGTGCCGCCAAAAATACAATTGGACTCTTTGGATAACGGACCAACAGCAATTCCTTTTAATGTCTATTGCATGGATAATAAATTATATGTTAGAAAAAACTATTCACCATTAGATGATAAGGAATTTATTGGGTCTCAAATTATTTCTATTAATGGCCATTCGATAGAAAGCTTTATCAAAGAATATCTGCAGATTTTTCCATCCGATGGTAATAATCTAACCCATAAATACAGATTGCTTTCAAGCTCTCGATATTTCACCCGATATTTCAATATGCTATACGGTTATGCAGAACAATATAACGTAGAGTATATTTCCTTGAATGAAACAACTCTCAAAAGGAAAACACTTCAAGGATTGACTTTTGATAATTTATTAAAAATAGCAGACGAGCGTTACCCTGCCAAAATTGAAGAGAGAAAACCTGCTTTCTTTAAAATGGACGAGGATAAAAAATTTGCTTATTTAAGAATAAAATCTTTTGACAAAAGTCAATACAAAAAGAATAAAATGAATTTTAAAAAGTTTCTTAAAGCTTCATTTAAAAAATTGGAATCAACTCAAGTTCCAAATCTAATTATTGATGTTCGTGAGAATGGAGGTGGGACGGATGAATATGGCAAAATATTATTTTCTTATTTCGTCAATGAACCGTTTGATTATTATAAATCATTACGAATGAATAAAGAAAGATTTGATTCCTTTAAATACACAAGCAGACCTGACATGAAAGCCCCTAAAGGTATGTTAAAAGGGAATAATGAAGGGACATTTGACAACGTCCAACATCCGAATGTTGGCAAGCAGAAGCCTTTATCTCCAACTTTCACCGGCAATATTTATGTGTTAATAAATGGTTGGTGTTTTTCAACTACCAGTGAATTTTTATCTCAACTTCATTTTCATACAAAAGCAGTCTTTATAGGCGAGGAAAGCGGAGGGGGGTATTATGGTAATTGTTCTGGACCAACCCCAGACTTTACTTTACCGAATACCAAAGTGAGGATTGAAATTCCATTGATGAATTATCGAATGGCTGTAAAAAACTATCCATTTCCAGACAGAGGGCTAATTCCAAATTATACGGTGACACCAAGTATTAATGACAAGATAAACAATATAGACTTAGAATTAAACTTCACTAAAAAACTCATAGGGGATTAGTAAAGTCCACTGATTAACAGAAACTAAGAGTAATTCAAATGGACGTAGTATGATAAAGTTTTGTATCTTTAAACAACTATTTGTATGTGTAGAAAGTTGAGTTTTTCATAAGCCAACTAATGGTAGCCCCAAAATGTTTGAGGTATTTGTAGCCGTTTATAGACGAGTAAAAAAAACATTGATTGGAATAAAATTAAATGAGAGTTCAATTATTTGAGTTTGAAGATTTATCTTGGTTTCCTGACGTTATTAGAACAGGAGGAACTGATTTTTTACGTTATTTCTTAATATCAAGCGAACTTTACAAACCTATAATTCCACTTATCAACCAAGCACTCAAAGACACTAATGAAACTAAAATGATCGACTTATGTTCAGGTGGTGGCGGTTACATAGAGCAAGTGTATGACGAATTAAACAAAATTAGTGGGCGTAAAATTTCAATAACACTTACAGACAAGTTTCCAAACATAAAAGCGTATGAATTTTTAAAGGAAAAAACCAAGGACGGAATAAATTTTGTAGCGGATTCTACTGACGCTGCAAATGTTCCAAAAGAATTGAAAGGTTTTCGCACTATGTTTTCGGCTGTCCACCATTTTCATCCAGACCAAGTAAAAACTATTTTAAATAATGCCATAGAGAACCATGCAGCGATTGGTTTTTTTGACGGAGGTGAAAAAAGCATCTTTGCAATTCTTGGACTGATAATATTGCACCCAATTGCTTTTATTATTTTTACACCATTTTTCAAACCATTTAAAATTTCTCGCTTATTTTTTACTTACCTCATACCTCTGATTCCTATTTATACTGTATGGGATGGAGTGGTATCCATTTTGAGAATGTACAAACCAACGGAATTACAACAAATAGCTGAAAGTTTAGGGGCTGAAAATTATATTTGGACAAGCGGAAGAACCAAAAACCGCTTTGGCATTCGTGCAACTTATTTAATCGGTTATCCTAAAAACATATGACTATTAAAGCATATAGACTTTTGATTGAGTCTTTCCTTCTTGCTATTTTATGATTGGTTTGTGTGCCAATCAGTGATTGTATTTTATCTTTTGTTTTTAATGAAATCAAAATCAAAGTAGCACTACAAAACAAATCCTGGCAGGTATCACAAGCGAAATAATAAGAGCGTTTATAACTTGTTATCTTTATTCCGTTACAGAATAAAAGGGCAGCAATCTAATTCACAGAATTAAACATGGTTTGCTATATAGTGCTTTATCGGAAGTTTGTATTTAATTCTAAGCGCTTTTTATTATCAGTTAAATTCTCCTTTGTGCTTTCTAATTCTTGACACATTTATACTGACAGCACAAGGAATCATATCGGGAATTGTACTTTAAAAGGTTTTCATGAAAAGGGAATTAATAAAACTACCTACCTTTAACAATGGATTTATGAAAATGGTGGAGGTTGTCTTTTTAACATTAGTGCTTTGTTTCAAGGTCATTGTTAAGAAATCCTATAGTGCCTACTTTCTCGGCGGTCAGCATAAACCAAAAGCACCTGCTTCTTTATCTAGGAATCCCTTAGAGGATAGTGTAAACAGCCTCCCTTTTAGCTAAAATATTTATTGGACAATATGTTACATAAATTCGAATCTTGATAATAAGGATTATTGAAACCCAACTAATTGACAATAATATAAAATCACTTATTTATGCTCTTTCAGTTGAACTTTGACAACGATTTGGGAATACAGGACAAATTTTATTTCAAGAGCGGGATATAAAAGACTCAAAATCTATTTTTGTAAAAGCAATATAGACAGATGAAGCAATTGACTGTGGTGGTATAAGACCATTCTCTGATGGCATAGCAGAATTGAAAAGAATGTACACAAAGTATAAGAGAAATGGAATTGGGAATAGTTTTAGATTATATTGAAAACCAGGCTATAGAATTTGGTTATAATAAAATCTGGCTTGAAATAAGAAAATAAAACATAGAGTCATGTGATTTTTACTTAAAGAATGGCTATGTAAAAATTCCGAACTTTGGAAGATATGTTGGCAATAATAAAGCTATTTGCTTTGGAAAAAATTTGAAAATAGCAACGAGCTGCTAACAATAGTATGACAATATGGCAGCTGACACATATAAATAGACTCTTGTTCTGCAACAACTATTGGAACTTTTATTAGCGCAAGGCAAAAGAAACTGCACTTCGCCAAGCTAAAAACCGTTGAACACCTCTTTAACGAACCGTCTGTGTAAATTCAATTGTTTTTTAGTGGACTTTTGCGAAGACACTTTTTTTTTCACCACAGAACACCTTTCGGGTATTGCTTACAATCATTTTACATTTTTTACAATTCGATTTACATTATTTTACATGCGATTCATACACTTTCCATTTATGTTTGCAGAAATAAATTCACGGATTAATTATGAAATTCATTCACCTTTTTGCTTTGCTTATGATGCTTGTTTGTTGCACTTCCTGTGGACAAAACCAAACCAACGTTCCGCTGGATAAAATCAAGTCCATTAAAGCAAATTACTCCGATGCTCAACTTAAAGAGGCGGACACCTCTCAGGTACCTATGAGTATGGTGCGTAATGTAAGGCAAGACAGGAATGGAAATATCTTGATTGCTTCCTATTTAGGTGTCTTTCGGTACGATATCCACCTGCCGGACAGGCAGGGAGATTCTTTTACCAATCTGACAAATAAAATAAGTTCGCCCCGCTTCTCCAGCTTCTGGGATGTCCTGGAAGATCGAAAAGGCAATCTTTGGTTTGCAACCAAAGATTCAGGGGTTTATTTTTACAATGCTCAATACCTACCTGACGAACAAGAAAGCTTGCGTCATTTTACAACAAAGGATGGGCTTGCCAGTAATACAGCGTTGCATATTTATGAAGATAGAACCGGTAATATTTGGTTCGGCACACAAGGTGGCGCTAGCCGTTACGATGGGAATTCTTTTCGAACTTTTACCACAGAAGATGGGCTACCAAATAATGATATTAATACCATCCTAGAAGATAAGGCAGGGAAGTTATGGTTTGGTTCAAGGGGGGACTTAAGTGTTTATGATGGCAAAACTTTTACCATTCTAAAAAACAAAGACGGTAAAACCTTTTCGAACGTATGGGGAATTACCGAAGACAGAAAAGGGAATATTTGGTTCGGTGCGACTATAATAGAAGATAAAAGAGGCGATACCTTGTTCGTTTCACAGGGTCTTTGGCGCTATGACGGCAGCATCTTTACTAAGGTATCGCAGAAGGGCGCTAATGCTATAATCGAAGATAAAAATGGAAACATCTGGACTACTGGTGCAGATGAACCTCCTCGTTTAGGGCAGGTCTGGTCGCTTTCCCGTTATGATCAAAAATCCTTGTACGATAAAAATCCCTCGGTAACTGAAATAAAGTCCCAAACAGGAATGCTTTTAGGGATTTTAGAAGATGTGAAAGGAAATATTTGGTTTGGTTCTGGAGGTGGGGTGCATCGTTATGATGGAAAGACCATTAAGGACTTTAGAAGGGAGGAGAGAAATAATTAGCCAGTGATTTAAAGTTAAGTTGGAAGAGTAAAGTTACTTTCTTGAAATAGTTGAACAGGAGAATATTTAAATGTCCAAAAGAATTTAAAACTGTTTGACTAGCGAGAAAAACAGCGAACCGCTAACATGGGTCTTACAAAATGGCGATTGAAGTTCTGCTATGAAATATTTGTCAAAGGACCAACATTAAGAATTCAATGGAATCGAAGTGATAAAAATCCGCCACGTCATACAGTCCAAAATCGTTGGCGGTAAGTGCAAAGGGAAGCCAAAATCAACATATAGGTAATAAAACCTAAAGGATAATTTGAACAATAAAAAATGATTTCTTTCAAATGCAAGTTTTTGCTTTTCTAACAGATCTACTTTATAGGACTGCTTGCAACGGACCATTTAAATTAGATTTTCTAAATGAAAAGGAACATCCAAAACCTATTAGAATCAAAGGTACCTTCTGATATTGCAATGTTCAATGTGTTTTACTGGATAAAGAAGGTAATCTTTGGTTCGGAATCAAAGGAATTGGACTTTATACGTATGTGGAAAAAGCGTTTAGCCATTCACAGTAAACGAGGGGTCGAATAGTAATAATATTTCTTCCATTTTGGATGAAAAAAATAGAAATCTATGTGTTGGTACAAGAAAAAAAGATCTCTACCTTTACGATCGAAACAGATTTATTACTAATTCGGAATATAAACACCAGCCTGCAAAGAACTAAATACTAAAATTTGCAACAACCGACAAAATTGAACTAAGGTAGCGTACTCTGAACACAGTTTTGGATCCGGCGGTCTAATGTGCAAACTTCGGGCAGTATGATTATAACGAACTGAATGATTCGAATCCCTCCGAACGCAAAACCAGAAAACATTATCGGTAAGCTTATCGAGACATTCTGTAAGCGATAAACAGACAATTATGAATAAACTTTTTATAATAATTTTCACATTTTCATTTTTTGCTACCAATTGTTATCGACAGAAGGCATCTAACCCAAAAACTGAGAAAGTTTTTCTTGACGATTCCGATAATACAAAAAACTGTTACACCATAATATATCCATCAAAACTTCCCTGGACTGGGTATATTTTTCTAATTCCAGGTTTTGGTGAAACAGCTGAAAACGTCTTACTACAAACTGATCTACCTAACAAGTTAGCCATTAATGGGATTTGTACAATTATTCCAACTTTTCAAGATGGAGTTTTATCTTTTGGAGTTGATAGTTTAAGCCAACAAACTTTTGACAAAATTCTCAAGGATGTAACATCTAAACACAAACTTATTGGCCATAAATTTTATATAGGTGGATTTTCAATTGGGGGGAGTTGCGCAATTAAATATGCCGAAAATGCCGCCATTAAACCAACAGCAATTTTTGCGATTGACCCACCACTCGATTTTGAAAGATATTATAATTCCGCAATAAGAAATATTAGACTTTCAAGAGACAAAGAAGCCAATCCGGAGAATGTTTATATGGTAGACAGACTGGAGAAAGAAACCGGTGGAACTCCAACAACAAACCTTATCGATTATTACAATATTTCGCCATACTCATTTTCAGACACTACTCAAAGCGCAGTAAAAAAACTAACAAAAATACCTTTGAGAATTTACACTGAGCCTGATATTAATTGGTGGTTAAAAGAACGCGGTGAAGACTTTACAAGTATGAATGCGACTGAATGTTCAGCAATGATTAATGAATTGAATAGACTTGGAAATCAAAATGCAGAATTAATAACAACTCAAAATAAAGGTTATAGAAAACCTGACAATAGAAGACATCCTCATTCTTGGAATATTGTTGATCATGAAGAATTAATACAATGGTTACTAGACCAGTAGTAACCTATACAGATAACAACCGTATAATAAGTTTGCAAATTAATTGAAAGTTCACATTTAACTAACACAAGAAATATTATCTTAGCCAAATATATATGGTTCAGAGGCTCACGGCTTCAGCAAGCGCTGGAATCTTAATGCTTATTCAAAGATGATAAGATCAACTATACAGAAACAAATATATTTAAATCCATAAAAATTGAAAAAGATTAATTGGAAGGAAGTATGGAAATTTTTAGCGGGTGCATTTTTTGTAACTGCGGGGGCAAGTTGGTATTTCGCTTACTTTAAAATAAACCTTCCATTCATGGGGACTACCATGACCCATAAATTTCTATTCATTCGCGGGTTCATTCATTTTACATTGTTTCTGATTACATTCTATTTTGGATTTATTAAAAAAGAGAATGAAAACTGATTCAAAAACAAATACTCTTTTACTTTGTGGTGCAATTGCCGGTCCGTTATTCCTAATTGTAGTTCTGATGGAGGGCATGTTGAGACCTAACTACAGTTCATTATCATATCCATTAAGTTCACTTTCAATTGGAGATACCGGTTGGACACAGATTCTAAATTTTATTATTACTGGTATTTTATTAATTATTTTTTCACACGATTTAAAACAGGTATGCAATTCAGATAAAGCAAAATTCCGAGGACCATTACTAATTAGATTAGCTGGAATCGGACTAATTGGTGCAGGCATCTTTGTGACCGATCCAATTTTAGGCTATCCAGCCGATAAGCCCCTTGTGCTAAGACAGTTTACATTTAGCGGACATTTGCATGACGGATTTTCCATGTTTGTTTTTATTTTTTTACCCTGTGCGTGTTTTGTTTTTCGTACATATTTTATTTCCAATAATAGGAGAGGATTGGCGAACTATTCAGCTTTTTCAGGCTATGCTATGATAGCAACTTTTATTATGACGAGTATGGGATTTAAACAACTATCGGGGTTTGTATATTATGCTGGTTTATTACAGCGTCTATGTATTTCAATTGGTTTGACTTGGATGACACTGATTTCTATACATTTGATAAAAAATCAACTTGACCACAGCAGTAATTAAACAAGACCAACAATCCTTTATTGCGAGGTCATATGTAATTGTGGTAAAGTGGTTAGACAATTTTATATTTTACTGGCAAGTTATGTATCAGGATATGGTTGGGCGCCCATAAAATCCTCAACTAGTCATGTTGACATGCGTTAACCGTCATAAGCTGTGACACAATGATAAAAAACTGCACAATATTTATAGACGAAAAAATTATGAAAATGAAATTAGGCATAACATTATTGGCGATAATTATAACTTCCTGCGGACAAAGCTTGGAATATGATAATAGTTTTATCCGATTCCATCTTTATGGCAAAGGAGAACCTGTATTTGTTTTTAGCGGCGGCCCCGGGAATGACTGCCATCAGGAAGAGGATGTTGCTATAAAAATCGGTGAAAAATATATGGCGATTTTACTGGAGCAACGTGGCACAGGACTTTCTATGCCAACTGAATTAAATAAGCATACCGTAAATCTTGATGCATATATCAAAGATATATTGTATGTGATGGACAGTTTAAAAATTCTCAAAGCAAAATTTTATGGACATTCATGGGGTGCGATGTACGCTTCTACCTTTGCTGTTCAATTTCCTGAAAAAGTTTCTTCACTTGTTTTCATTGCACCAGGAAATATAAAGTTAGGTAGGTCTTATGGCGATACGATTTTCACCAATAGAATGGCAAAGCTAACAAATGAACAGCGTAACCGATTTGATCAACTTAGCAAGATAGATGCCCACAAAATGTCAACTTCTGAGCAAAGTGAAGTAGCCAATTTAAGAGCGACATTTAATACCTATGACACCACCAACCAAGATTGGAAGTTTGCGAAAATTAAAAGAGGCACTACTAACTCAAAAACAAATGCCTTGATGATGGAAGATCTTGAACGAATAAATTTCGACCTTACCCAAAAACTTAAATCGTTGAAAATACCTATTACAATAATTACTTGCAAAGAAGACCCTTTGGCATTTTTTACAGTGGAATATCAAAAATATGTACCACAGTCAATAATTCAATGGCTAGACAAATGCGGTCATTTTCCAATGTATGAACAACCTGAATTATTCTATCCACTACTCTTCAATGCATTAAACCGTTGAAGTTCGATTGCAAACATTGGGATTGCTAAATTTTTGCCTGGGCGTTGGAAAAATGGAGTGTTTTATCCCTGTTGTGCTTTATCTAGGCCGGACAAGCATCACCGGGCTATTGTTTGTTGACGTGTAATTTAATGTTTTTAATCACCGGCGGTTCAGGGTGGAGGACCCATAAATTCCAGCCTTGGTACCTCCAGCTGCTTAACAGACCATTGAAAAGTCGTTTTAACAACATTATGCTTACATCTTCTGGCAAAAAATACTCAAATTGTCCATAGACCTATTAGTCATATAAATAAGACAAAATGTAAAGAAAACATGACAATATGAAAAGTTTGCTTATCTTTGTGTTTTAATTTTAAGCAAATGGACAATCAAAAAAAACATTTAAACGACCGTATTTTAATATATGCGGTAATCTGGAGCCTAAGCTATGTAGGTAGCTTATTCGCCTTAAAAACATTGGAAATTCCAACAGAAGCAGGAATAGTTTTGACTGTAATAACGGTGCTTGCTTTTGCATTATTTATCTACAAATATTACAGGAGCATTTTCTTTATGGATGAAGTTCAGATCAAAATTCAAATGGAAGCTGTAGTTATTGCCTTTTCATTGGGACTTTTACTTTTGATGACATTGGGTTTACTTGACCTGGTCATAACATTGAATAAAAATGATTGGAGTTACAGGTATTTAGTCCCTCTTTTTGTCGCTTTTTATTTTTTTGGACTTTTCATTTCAAAACGCAAATACAATTTTGACGATGAAAAACACGATTAAAATAGAAAGAGCAAAGAAAAATTTTACCCAGGCAGAACTTGCTGACAAAATTGGAGTTTCAAGACAGGCTGTTAATTCGATAGAAACAGGTAAGTTTGTACCTTCAACAGTTTTGGCTCTTAAAATGGCGAAAGTATTTGGGACTACGGTAGAAGTAATATTTCAGCTTGAAAATTCTGACTGACGAAAATACTCCTCAAACCGGCTTTAAAATATGACCGCAGAAATCCTTCTATAAACATATATGCAAACTTCAAAAGTTGAAATTCTAATGAACTTTTTATTAAATGACGGCTTATTGACTAAGACACAAGATGTGAGTGAATATTCAAATAGATGAAAACCTTAGGAATAATATTTATTTTCATTGCTCAATGTGTGAATGCACAAATTCACTCTATTGAGGATTGGGTGAAAAAAAATAATATAAGTATAGATAGCACATATGGGATGAATTCTATTATTGGGAAACCTGAAGTACAAATCATTGGCTTTGGTGAAGCATCGCATGGTCAAGGAAGTTTTTTTACACATAAAATCAACAGTTTTAAATGGCTTGTTGAGAATGAAGGCTTTAGGATTTTTGCATTAGAAGCTGGCTTTGCAGAATCTTTGGTAATTAATCAATATGTGCTTTATGGAAAAGGCAGCGCAAAAGAAAGTTTAACATACCTTAATTATGGTGTATGGCAAATTGCAGAATTCGTGGAACTAATTGAGTGGATGAGAGCATATAATGTCAACAAGTCTGCAGAGAAACGTATCATGTTTTACGGTTTTGATTGTCAAATGTCAAAAGGCGGAGTAGATTATATAAAATCCGTTAGCCACATCATTCAGTATAATTTTAGGCACAATGAACTTTCACTCTTAGATGATTTATTGCAGCTACAACGTACACGAGACAGACGATTGGCTAAACGAATACATCCGCTATTATCGAATTTTATTACTTCATTTGCTAAAAGAATATCTGATTCAGACCAGGATGTAACTTTCAAAAGGACTTCTCTAACTGTATTGGAAAATTTACGATACTTTTGTGATACCGAAAGAAATAGTGAAAATCAGAACAGCTTAAATCGTGCAAGATTTATGGCAGATAATGTACAAAACATACTTGATATAGAAGGCAAAAATATAAAAATGGTGCTTTCTGCTCACAATGGACATATCTCTACAAATCCAAAAATGAAAGAAGCTGGATTTTGGTTAAAGAAGAAGTTTGAAGGTAAATATTATGCTTTGGGATATGAATTCAACCAAGGTAAAATTTTAGGATTTGATGTCGTAGATGAAGAAATTGTTTTCCAAGAGTTGACAATTCAACCATCAGCAAAGGGTACATTGGGCAACCTCCTTTCAATTTTTGTTGGAAAGGATTGTTTGCTTGATTTAACTGATTCTAAACCGGTTTGGTTTTCAAAAAGTCAAACCATTTCTGACATTATGGGATGTTATGGACAAAGAGGATGTATGGATAGATATACTAAGACTAATTTATCCTTATCGTACAACGGAATTATTTATATTGAATATACAGAGGCAGCAAAGCGAATGGAAATCATTCATTAACATTGGTTACAAAGTACTTACTTCTAATGTCGCACGGTACGTTTCTGATCTGTTGTATTCAGTAAGAACTAAACATCAAAAAGTAGAAAAATAGACATTTACCGCAATCTGAAATATTATGATGAAATTTAATCAATATTTTAAATCATGCGACGTAAGATTTCTATTCTCCATGTTTATTTTTTTTCTATCGTTCTGTGCGTATTTTCCCTATACGAAAACAAAAATTATTTCGCAGGCAAACAGAACAATGGCTGATTGTGTGGCTTGTGAACGGATTAATGTATTTATCAAAAGCAAAGAGCTTATTAGTAACATAGTGTGGAAAGGCCTGAATGATGATGCACACATCCGCCCTTTACTTTATTTTACAGATAGCAGTACCTATATCGCCTTTGGTAGTGATATACTTTTTAAAAACTATAACTATGAGTTACTTGATTGTGGGAACGGCTTTTCGCTATTGAAGCTGCCACGAATGGACGCTCAGCCTTTCCATATGGAAAATAATATGAATTTTAAAGATACAGCTTCTATATTTTATAATCAGCCTATGATGCTTTGTTCTGATGTTGAAACCCTGATTAAAGTTGTTCCTGATTTTAATAAAACAGAGGACTGGTTGCAATTGGTGATGCATGAGTATTTTCATAGTTTTCAATTTTCGCATAAGGCAACAATTAATTACTTGTCGGAAGTAATACAAATATCCTCAGATACACTCAATAAAATTTATATTCAAAATGCATGGTTCGGAGAATTACTGGAAAATGAGAACAATGCTTTGCTGAATGCAATTCGTGCCACAACAGGTGATTCAATGAATCATTATATGGATGAATTTTATCAGATTCGGCAACGAAGAAGAATGCAGTACGAAAGTCTGCATAACTTAAATTTAAGTATTATGGAAAATTTCTGGGAAACCATAGAGGGTACAGCAAGATATGCTGAATACTATATGGCTGGTAATTTTTATAAGATTGCAACTGGAACATCAAGTCAGTGTGACTCCCTATTTAAAAATTTTAGAGATTATTCAGATATGATAAATTTCGAAAACGAACTTGAATTTATAGAGAGAACCAAAATGATGCAGGCATATTATTATGTGACAGGATTCAATTTATGCAGGCTTATGGATAAAATTGGAATTAATTATAAGCAAGATTTATTTAATCACCCAGCTGAAGGACTATATGAAATATTTACAAAACATACCATCCGCTAAAAGTACTTTTGCAATAGGGGGGGTTTTCCAGATAATGAGGGATATGCTGTTCTTTTTGAGCAGTTATGTAGTTAAAATAAGAGTAGTTTTCCACCTCAACACCCACCTGGAAGAAGTTAGGTTTGTGCGGAAATCCCGTCTTCACAAATCGGCAAAAAGTTAGAAGCCAGGTTAATTGACAATAACGCTTAAGAAGGGATGAAACAATTGATAACATATTTCGGACTGGCTTATTTAATCAGCTGGACAATATGGCTTCCGTTGTATGGACACACTTTGGGGTTGACCAATTTACCAACCTTACCTTATCATCATGGACTTGGTGGCTTTGGACCTTTAATTGCCTCATTCCTGACAACTTGGTTTTATCAAAGAAAAACAGGAGTAAATCTTTTAATTGAGAAATGCTTTCAGGTAAGACCATTGGTTTATTTGATTATAGCATTATTGAGTCCTTTTATACTTTCCTTAATTGCGACAATTATAAATTTTTTTATAGACAAATCACCAATCCATCTTTCTGGACTACTAAGAAGCAAAGAGTTTCCGCAATTCAACCTGCCGACTTTTTTCATTTACAATTTAATTTTCTTCGGTTATGGAGAAGAAGTTGGTTGGCGAGGTTTTGCCTTGCCAAGATTACAGGAAAAACTAAGCGCATTAACATCAAGCATTATACTGACAGTATTTTGGGCAATTTGGCATTGGCCACTTTTCTTTTACAGACCCGGTTACTCAACAATGGACTTTTCTGGAATATTTGGTTGGACATTTAGCCTATTGACTGGAAGTGTATTATTGACTTGGCTTTACAACTCTTCCAGAGCGAGCATTTTAATTTGTGCCATTTTTCATTCAACCATAGACATCTCATTTACTGCTGACTTTGCAGAAATGAATATCATGAATTATATGGGATTTTTAATTACAGTTTGGGGCATATTGACAATAATTATTTTTAAACCAAAAAATTTGGCAACCAATGAACGAGAAAAGCACTACAGTCGATAAATTCAGGTTAATTACTGCTTAGTATGTAGTTTGTAAAAGTGTGTTCTTTCCAGTTTCCTTATTATCGGGTGATTATATTATGGCTTCGATGCCACATTGCTTTAGCCTGTATCCGTTGTACTCTATAAGTGGCAACATCTTCCACTTCAAACTGATTGCATGAAATAAACTTTGACATACAAAATGAAACAACACATTAGAAAGTGGATTTTACGACTTACATTAACAGGAATGTTGAGTTTAGGTTTTTTAGTTGGAATAATTTTGAACCCAACTTTACTTTATACAAACAAGACTACTTTTGGCAACTTCACGATTTTTCATAACTTACCACTTGATGGATGTTTTATTTCACGGCTTGACAATTCAACTGCAAGTACAAAGACAAGCGAACTCTATGACGCCAATCTCAAACTAGACATTTGTTTGAACGATGGTTCACTTTACCCATTACTAATGGAGAAGTTGAAAGGAAAAGCATTTGCATGGGGCTTTTACAATAAAGTTGTTTTAATGGGCAATGCAAACAGCAAAGAAAATTTTGTTGAACTCAATGGTTACAAATGGAACTTGACACAATTGATCGCACACGAAATTACACATTGCTTGCAGTTTCACAAATTCGGACTTTGGAAATCAAACCCAATTGCAAATTATCCTCATTGGAAATGGGAAGGTTACCCAGAGTATGTAGCAAGACGAAACGCAGACCAACTAGACTTAACAAATAACATTGTAAGTAAAATTGCCCAAGATGATTTAAATAAGGACAGTTGGGAAATAGGATTTAGCGACAATACAATTTCATCCAGAGATTATTATAATGAATGGCTTCTCATTCAGTATTGCCTTGACATAAAAAATATGACTTACGAGAAGTTATTAAAAGATACGACCAGCGAACAAACAATGACTAGTCAAATGATGAATTGGTTTGCAACGCGCAAAATTAATTAATCGCCCCATATCTGCGGTGATTAATTGTATATCTTCCTCACAATAATTTTATATAGATCCAAAAGGCACCTTCGAATACAAAATCTGGATATATTTTCGTGTATAGACAAAACCATAAATGTGGAATTTGGTAAAGAGAGTGGTTCATGCTAGATAAAATAATGAGGCAATTAAGCGTTCTGAGATTTTCTGCCAAAGAAGAAGCCACACTCACTACCTTAACATTAGAAATTTTAAATTCATCAGAAAGAGAAGGAAAATTCATAATTGAAACCATCGGTGTCATTAAACTCATGTTGGAATTTTTATTTTTTATACTGAGTGCCATAGCAATAAATAAGCTGGGATATTCTAAAGCAAGTCTTAAATTCATATTAGTAGTTTTGTTACACTATATCGTTTCTTATGACCGGGTAATATGGTTGATATAACAATGAGGAATTTCTTTAAAGCGTAGAGTTTGCAAATTGGAAGATTTGATATATCAGAAATTCTACTCCCTCATCATATAGTTTTGCTTAAGCAGAATATATAATGGAGTGGTTTGATGAAGGAAAGTTTTGTGAATTTCGACACAGAAAATCTGACAAGGTCATAACTTAATTCCTGTAAAGTAATATATTATAAGTTATAATATTTGAATTCGACAAATAGCGAATGAAAATCTTGGAAAATGTCAAAATGAATGACAAGACTTAACTGTTATTGCCCGAGGAATTTCTTAATCCAAGGTGACAAAACTGTAATTAATTTATTGGGCAATTATATTTGTGACTAAATAGATGTTCGCATTTATACAGCTATGGAATTCAAGGATGGTAAATTGGCAATTTATGCCAGGATGAGAGTAGATTGGCGTAAGTGGTTAATGGATAATAGACAAGTAGAGAAGTCAGTTTGGCTTATACATTTTTATAGAAAGTTACACAGCAAGTGAAAACTTAAAAGAAGCTATGGAGGAATCTCTATGCTTTGGATGGATAGCTAGCTTGTGAAAGAGTCGCGATGTATAATGTTTCTGTATGACTTTTACACCCCGAAAATAAAAAATGCAATTGATGAACATCAAATATTGAGCGAGAGATTAGTTTAATCCTTAACTGATTTATGACCAAATACCGTCTAGTCCATATTGAAATTGCAAATGAAAATGGGCAATGGAATAGAGAATAAAATAGTATTTTCAAATACTCTCTGCTTATTCTTAGCATAAAATTGTCATTTTATTTCGTTTGACATTTGAATTTCAATATTTATCATTAATAATATTTTATTTATACATTTTTGTTTATGATAAGAGACAATTGAATCTAGGAATTCAATATAAAAATCAAAATTTATTCTATCCCTTTATAAATTATTTACAAGGAAAAACGTAAATTGAAAATGTTCCTTTTCTAAAAGAGACTTATTTTTTCCGGATACTAGAAAAAACCAAATTATTTAAAAAAGCGATTATTTCAGTCTCCTCTTTAGTTTTTTCGAAGTCGGTAAGAGAGGGGAGATTGTACATAAAAAAGTTTTGAAAATGTGCCATTTCGATAATGGTAGAAGCCAGTGACTTTGGGTATTTGTATTGAGGATTACATTCCAATATAATTTTTCCTATAACATCAAAAAGGTCTTTATAAGGCTTAAAAAAATGTTGTTTGTTATCCTCGGCCACCTGCTTTGTCAAATAAGCCTTTGACCCCTCTGCAATTACAATTTGATGAAGTAAACTTTCATTCACATGACTGGTTTGTGTGTCGTCTTCAACATTAGTGGCTAACAGCTTAATCACTTTTTTTAATTTGAGAATCGGGTCTATGATATTATTGGTATGAAAACTAATCTGGAATTCAACCCAACCCCAATACCATGAAGTTAAGTAAATGAGGAGTTTGTGCTTGTTTTCAAAGTAACGATACACACTTGCCTCAGTGGTCCCAATATCTTCGGCAAGCTTTTTAAAGTTAAACGCCTCAAATCCGTTTTTATGAATCATCTGAATACAGTGTTTGATAATTTTTTTACCCAATTCTGAACCCTCTGGATTGCGCAGAAACAATCCTTCGTTAATTCTCATGTGCAACTGTAGCTCCATATATCGATACTTGTAGATTGGTTTAGCTTAATTCTGATCAAAAGGAAAAATATATTATTGCAATTAAAAAAGATTGTAATACTATTATAAACAAAATTAATACTACTTTTGTTTTAGATTAGATAAAAGACAGGTCATATGAGTTCAGAAAGTCGATTCCTAATACCAATCAGGGGTTATAGAATTTTTACCATCAAACAGGTGATTAGCAATTCTATGCAGATGAAACACCTTGCGCAATACCGATTACAAAAATTTTACTTGGGTTTTGAAAATATATATAGTATTGTAAATCAGCATGATATAAATATTTTTAATGATCTGATGAAACTTTCACCTGTTCATTTGGTATGTTTTCATTGGAGGTCCTCAATTTTCAATGTAGTTTTTCCTGCTATTGAGAAAAGAATGAGCTGGATAATGGGATTGTATATCAAGAGTATAAAATGGGAGGCTATTGCTTTGGGTTCGACTTTTCAAAGTCTTTATCCGGCGTATATAGTCAGTAAAATAATGAAAGAATATGTTCACATCCAGGGACAAGCTTTTTTGCGGAGACTGAGCACTTCACCCAATATAAAAGATAGACTATATGGATCAACTCATCATAACGTGGGCTTAAAAACTACAGCCCAGCCAAAAACTCAAGTTCAAGCCTTAAATAATAATTATGCCTTTCACAAATATCAGTAAACCATTAGAGCGTTTTTGGAGATTAATTGCTCTAGAGAAAAAAGAGTTGGTCTCTATTTATTTTTATTCTATTCTCAATGGTTTGGTATATCTATCCATCCCATTAGGTATTCAATCCATAGTAAACCAATTGTTCGGAGGCTTGGTAAGCACATCCCTTGTAGTGCTCATTATAATTGTAGTCTTTGGTGTGTTGTTAAACGGTTGGCTTACCATTTTGCAAATGAATTCGAATGAAAGGATACAACGAAGAATATTTACCAGGTTTAGCTTACAGTTCGCTTACAAAATTCCACGATTGGATTTAATGTCTGTGGATGATTACCACTTACCCGAATTAGTCAATCGCTTTTTTGACACCGCTTCTGTTCAAAAAGGTCTTACCAAAGTGCTTATTGAATTCCCATCTGCATCCATACAAATTCTGTTTGGTATTATTTTACTTTCCTTATACAATGTCACTTTTTTTGCGTTTGGCATTTTGCTGATTGGATTAATGTACATTATAATCCGAACCACTTATGCCAAAGGAATAACCACCTCATTAGAAGAAAGTAACTACAAGTATGAGGTAGGACATTGGCTCGAGGAGGTAGCTCGGGTTATTAAAACGCTAAAGTTTATGGGTAGAAATGATTTTGGAGCACATAAAGCCGATTATATCGTTAGTGAGTATCTTGATGCAAGGGCTGAACACTTTAAGGTATTGAAGATTCAATATTGGGCTTTCGTTTGGTTCAAAGTAATCATTACTGCTGCATTATTGATTTTGGGGGCTGTGTTGGTAATCAATCAACAAATTAATATTGGACAGTTTATTGCCAGCGAAATAGTAATTATCATGTTGTTAAGCTCTGTAGAGAAAGTCATCAGCAGCCTGGATGTAGTATATGATATGCTCACTTCTCTTGAGAAGGTCAGTAATATTTTAGACAAACCACTGGAAAAACAAGATGGGCTGGATATTCTAGAGATAAGTCAGGCCAAAGGTGTAAGTGTAAAAGCCGAAAACCTTTCTTATCGTTTTACGGATAACGACAACTATGTTTTAAAAAAGCTGGATTTCGAAATTAAAGAGGGTGAAAAAGTTTGTATTTTCGGTTCCCAAAGTTCCGGAAAAACTACTCTACTCAAACTATTAACTGGAGGCTATTTAAACTATGAAGGAAATTTACTTTTCAATAATTATCCTCTTGGCAATTTCAATCTTGAAAAACTAAGACAGGAAATTGGTATTTATCTTGCCACACCAGATATTTTTTCAGGCTCTCTTTACGATAATCTTGCCTTAGGAGATAGCACAATAACTCCGCAGTTCATTATGCAAATTTCTGAAAAAACCGGATTGCTTCCTTTTATTCAGTCATTAAAAAATGGGTTGGATTCCAGAATTGACACCATCGGTAAAAAACTCCCGAGAAGCATCATCATAAAAATTTTGTTCACAAGAGCTCTGCTCACAAAACCGCGTTTGCTTTTGATAGAAGATTGCTGGAGTGGTTTGGAGCGATTGGAACAGGAAAACATGATCAAGTGTCTTACCGGTTCCGAAAATAGCTTTACGCTTATCGCCGTAACCAATGACGAAAACTTTGCCAGAATTTGTGATAAAATTATTCTTCTTGAGGATGGCAAATTGATGGTATTCGGGAACTTTGAATCAGTAAGCAGAACTGAGGTGTATAAAAAAATGTTTAAAAAACTTAGCTTGTAAGATTAAATAGTATAATCTAATTATGTGGCTTAATAAAGATAATCAGGCATTGCTCAAAGAAAAGAACGAATTTGTTTCGTTTCGTAAAGCATTTGACAATGGGAATGATATAAACTTGATGAAATGGTTTATAGGCATTGGCTTAGTACTAATCATTTTTCTCCTGCTTCCGTGGACACAAAATATTCAAGCCCCCGGCATTATCACAACCCGTTCTCCCGAACAACGGCCTCAAGAACTGAATTCAGTTATTGATGGGAGAATTGAACATTGGTTTGTGAAAGAAGGTGATATGGTAGTAAAAGGCGACACAATTTTAAAAATTTCGGAAGTGGAGGAATATTATCTGGATCCAGAACTTTTAAAACGCACGGAAGAACAGATTTTAGCTAAAGAAGGAACAGTGGATTTTTATCGAAATAAAGTAACCGCAATTCAAAATCAGCTTTCAGCCACCTATCAAGTTCGGGAACTAACATTACAACAGTTAAAAAATAAAATTAAACAGGCAACGCTCAATGTGGTAACGGACAGCATGGCATTAAAGGCAGCAGAAACAGAATTAAAAATTGCACAAGATCAATACAAAAGACAGGAAGAGCTTTACAAACAAGGTTTAAAATCACTTACTGAATTGGAACAACGAAAACAGCAATTGCAAAATGCAGAAGCTAAAATAACTACTGCTGCAAACAAATTTGCCAACACCAAAAATGATTTACTCATTGCCAAAATTGAACTAAATCAAACCGACAATGAGTATTCCGAAAAAATGTCTAAAGCAGAAAGTGATAAATTCGCCGCTTTAAGTGAAATTACAAATGGAGAAAGTGAGGTGGCCAAACTAAAAAATCAGTTTTCAAATTATTCCATTCGGAATGCCTTCTATTATGTGCTGGCCCCGCAAAACGGCCAAATCACAAAAACTATTTCAGCAGGTATAGGCGAAATAGTGAAGGCAGGCGAAATGATTGTAAAAATTGTACCTCAAAAATTTCAATATGCCGTAGAGATGTATGTAAGACCAATGGACTTGCCACTTATGGACATAGGACAAAAAGTTCGCTTCCAATTTGACGGCTGGCCTGCCATAGTTTTCAGTGGTTGGCCAGTGGCAAGTTATGGAACTTATGGAGGTGTTGTAGTAGCCATTGATAACTCTGTTTCTGATAACGGCAAATTCAGAATCCTTGTAGTGGAAGATTCAAAAGACCAAAAATGGCCAGATGCTCTAAAAGTTGGTGGCGGCGCAAAGGGAATGGCATTACTCAAAGATGTAACCATCATCTATGAACTATGGCGAAACATTAACGGATTTCCCCCCGACTTTTATAAATCATCCGATTCAAAAGAACAACCATCAAAAAATGAAAAGTAATCTTCTTAATTATTTTTTTAGACTTTTAAAGAAAGGAGCATTTATAAAATTTCTAACAACTTTTCAAATTGTTAGCGCCGCACCAGCAGATACCACTTTAAGAGTACTTTCCGTAAGCGAGTTTATGGAGATTGTAAAAAATTATCATCCGGTAGCAAAACAAGCGCAATTAATACTCGAACAGGCAAAGGCCAAATTACTTATTGCCAGGGGTGGTTGGGACCCTGACCTTTATTCCAATTATAAAAATAAAACTTATGACGGTGCCAACTACTATTCCTATTTTGAAAGCAAAATTTCAGTACCTGTTTGGTATGGCATTGAAGTAAATACTGGTTATGATTTGGTAAATGGACAAAACATTAATGTTGAAAATAAACTACCATCAAACGGACTCGGCTATTTGGGTATTTCAGTTTCCCTGTTAAAAAATGTTTTACTGGATAAACAACGCGCAACCCTCAAGCAAGCACTCATATTTCGGGAAGCAAGTGAACAACAGCGGCTTGTAATCCTAAACGACCTGCTTTATAATGCTCTTAAAACATACTATGACTGGAGTTACTCTTACAATGAATATCTTATTTATAAGGAAGCGGTGAGAATTGCTACCATACGTTATAATGCAACAATACAAGGGGTAATTTATGGTGATAGAGCCGCACTGGATACTACAGAAGCACTTACACAACTACAAAGCCGCCAGTTTCAATTAAATGATGCCAAACTTCGTTTTTTAAATAATGGACTTGAGATCAACAATTATTTATGGTTGAACAATAATACACCCCGACCCATAGATACTACTATCGTACCCATGCCATTAAACACCAACTTTACGCAACAACAAATACAACTTAATTATTTGGAAGATATGGCTTTTGAGCTCCAGCAAAATCATCCCATCTTATTGAATTATAATTTCAAACTCCGTCAGTTGGACATAGAGAGAAGACTCAAACTAGAGAACCTAAAACCCACACTCAATGCAAAATACAACTTGCTAAGTGAGCAATTCAACTTCCAAAGTCAAGCTGGAATTCTACTGAGTAACAACTATTATTTTGGATTGAATTTTTCTATGCCTCTTACATTTATGGAGGGTAGAGGTGCCTTGCGACTTACCAAATTAGAAATTCAAAATACACGCTACGAAATGAATTATAAAAAACAGGAGTTGCTTAATAAATTGCGAGGTACCTTCAATGAACTCATTACAACACAACAACAATCTAAATTGTATGAGCAAAGTGTGCAAGGTTTCAAAGATTTATTTGAAGGAGAAACAATTCGTTTAAACAATGGAGAAAGTTCTCTTTTTCTTGTTAATGCCAGGGAGAACAGACTTTTGGATGCACAAATAAAACTATGTGAATTACAGACAAAATATTTTAAAACAGAAGCAGAATTAAAATGGGCAGTCGGAAATATCAACCGATAGTCTAAAGCAATCGTTTCTGAAAATCCAATTGTATAAATAATTCTCATAAAATGTTTTTGCTTCCCGTAGAAAATATTCATATAAATCAGGAAAAGATCACTGAAATTGATAGAATTCTGAAGTCAATTTACAGACTGATTATATACAGCCGTTATCATCTTGACGATGATCTTTTGGATATCTACTTAGCGGATATGGACAATTTACAAGAACTTCTAAGCATTAAAAATGCCCAAATGGAAGCTCAAAACGAAGAAGAGGCCAATGCGTATTTGATAAACTTGAAATTATCACTTGACTTTGTCATTAAGGAAATTATTTTACACAAAAATTTTGAAAAGGAAATACAATTATTTCAACTGCTTCGTATAGTTTCGCCCGAAACTAATGCAATACATCCAAATCGTTACAGACAAACACTTGTACAGATAGGAGCACATATTTGCCCTGAACCAAAAGCAGTTCCCCAATTGGTTTCCGAACTATTTTATAGAATGAAGTCTATTTCAAATCCCATCATCAGGGCTATCTATTTTCATCATGAGTTAATTAGAATACACCCTTTTGTGGATGGAAATGGCCGTGTCACCAGAATTGCAAAAAATTGGATGTTGATGTATGATTTATATCCGCCAATTTTTATTAATGATGCCTCACAAAAAAAGGAATACACTACTACACTTGGAAATAGCTTTAAAGAATTATTAAAAAACCCTGAAAAATGGAATTATTTCACCGAACAATTTTTTGAACAAGAACTTGATCGCTTGTTGTTAAATGCTTCTTTGCTTTATGAA
The DNA here is from genome assembly GCA_016713905.1 of Candidatus Vicinibacter proximus. Taxonomy (NCBI): domain Bacteria; kingdom Pseudomonadati; phylum Bacteroidota; class Saprospiria; order Saprospirales; family Saprospiraceae; genus Candidatus Vicinibacter; species Candidatus Vicinibacter proximus. The sequence goes on along the minus strand of JADJOE010000002.1, from coordinate 423,580 downwards.
AATGTTAGTATAATTGGATTAAATAGAGAAAAGATCAGTAGCGGGGAGAAAAGTTAATTATTTAACCCCAAATTAATATTTTCATTAAAAAATTGAACTTGTGATTTTTACTACAATATTTTTTTGGTAGATCCAAATCCATTTTTAATTTTATACCCTTAAGTAAACATTTCATACGTACAAGACTTATCCATGAATACTGAAACTCAAGAATATAATAACCGGCAAGTAGAAACCGATCAAGAAATTTGTAATCTACTGACAAAGATTATTGATGAGCAATTGCCTGAGGCTGAGAATAAAATTTGGCATGCACATCCTGTTTGGTTTCTTGATGGGAATCCGGTCGTAGGTTACAGTAAGCTGAAGGATAGCGTCCGACTTTTATTCTGGAGTGGTGCAAGTTTTGAGGAGGAAGATTTGAAAATCAATACCGGAAAATTTAAAGATGCGGGTATTCGTTATACATCAGTGGATCAAATAAATAAAATCGACCTCATCCGGTGGCTAGAGAAATCAAAAGTAATTCAGTGGGATTACAAGAACATTGTAAAAAGAAAAGGAAAATTGGAGTATTTAAATCCAGCAAAATGAAAGTTGAATCAATATATTCTGAGCTGATCGTAAATAGATTTTTTGCTACATTTACGAACAGGCCAATTTTAAAGGGCATTTCTATGCAACTTTTGAATAACAGTGCAATTGGAATCCCTTGCTGAAATGGATAAAATTATAATTTGCGCTTTAGATATGGCAGTAGTCGATATCGTAGTAGTCAGGAGCGAGGCTGAGAGCATTTCCACAACTTTGCAGATCTCGATGGACATCAGTGGAAAATCAAGTATTAAATAATTACCTAATTTCACAATAATGACAAATTCAATCAAAATTACTGTACAGGCAACTATTGATGCAGACCTAACAACAGTCTGGAATTCTTACACAAATCCCGAACACATTACCAAATGGAACTTTGCTTCTGAGGATTGGCAATGTCCCTATGCCACAAACGACTTACGGGTTGGGGGTAAGTACTCCGCCAGAATGGAGGCAAGAGATGGGAGCTTTGGCTTCGACTTTGAAGCTATATATGACGAAATAGTAGAAAAAGAAAAAATAGTTTATACCATGACAGATGGCAGACAGGCCACTGTACATTTTAAAGGCTCAGACTTTCGCACGGAAGTTTCCATTGTCTTTGATGCCGAAACAGAAAATTCAGTTGAATTGCAAAAAGGGGGTTGGCAAGCCATTCTGAATAATTTTAAAAATTATTGTGAATCAAAACCATCCAAAATGAAGAAATTAGAATTTAAAATAGAGCTTAACTCTTCTGCAGAAAAAGCATTTAACACCATGCTTGGGCTTAAAGATATCAGTACCTACGAAAAATGGACTTCTGAATTTAACCCTACCTCCACTTATGAAGGATCCTGGGTTGAGGGAAGTAAAATACTTTTTATAGGTATAGGAGAAGGCGGTAAGCGGGGAGGTATGGTGTCCAGAATTTCAAAAAACGTACCCAATCAATTTATATCCATTGAGCATTATGGAATTTTAGATGGGGAAATAGAAATTACAAGTGGTCCACAAGTCGAGCGATGGGCTGGAGGTTTTGAGAATTATTCATTTAGAGAAGAAGGTGGTAATACCATCATCACTGTAGAGATTGATGTGGTGGATGAATTTATAGATTATTTTCAAAATACTTATCCTAAGGCACTTGACAAATTAAAGGAAGTGATTGAGCATAGTTGAAATAAAACATTTTCAGTTGGTTGATATTTGGTTTTCTTGAGAAGCTATTATGGGAATAATCTCTCTTTAATTTAAAATTGTGAAATGAATAATTTTGATTGGACAAAGTTTACAAGAAGAATTGCTGTTAAAGCGAATTTGGAGGACATTTATCATGCCTGGACAAAAGCGGATGAACTTGAAAAGTGGTTTTTGAGTATTTCAAATTTTTATGATGAGGCTAATGATATAATTTCTAAAACTACTCCGGTTAGAAAGGGATGTAAGTACGAGTGGAATTGGTATTTATATGATGGTACAGAAAGCGGCAGCATTATTGAAGCAAATGGTTTGGATCATTTAAAATTTAATTTTGCCGGTGATTGTTTAGTAGATATTAGACTTAGCACTCAGGAAGAATACACAATTGTAGAACTCACCCAGGATAACATCCCAACAGATGAACTTTCGAAACAAAACATTCGTCTAGGTTGCGATGCAGGCTGGTCATTTTTCCTGGTTAACCTGAAATCTTATTATGAAGGAGGCTTTGACATGAGAAATAAAAATCCTAATTTTAAAGGTATGGTCAACAGCTAAATAAATTGGATATAGGATTTCATTTTAAAATTTCAATACATGGCTAATCAAAGCAAATATTTTATTGCGACTTTTTTAATTCTCAATGGAATTGTTCTGTTGGGACAAGTTTGGCCTGAAGGAGCTCCACCATTTGCACGTGTGATTAATATTATAGTCATGGCTTCTGATTTTCTTTACTTTTTCATTTTATTATGGCATAAAATAAAAAATGAAAAAGTTAGCAAATTATAGAAATATTTTTTGATAAGGGAGAAGTTTTACTCAGGTATTAAAAATCAAACCAGACCCTTATATATGTTATTCTTATATTTAGTTTAGCGCATTAAGTTATTTTATTTGGGCTTTGGTGTTCGTATTTTTATTTCAAAATCATTTTTGAAAACAATAAATTGCAGATTCTTCTAATAAATGAATATATTTGAACCATGTGTTCTAAAATAATTTCAATGGCACTTCTTTTGTTGATGCCACTCTTTAAATGTAGTTCTCAAGAGAATATACAAAAAGTGGATGGATTTCTTCCTGAGATTTTTTCTCAGTATCCAAATGTAAGAGATGTTGCCATTTCAATTGGTGGAGACGAAATTTATTTTACTGCACAAAGTTATTTAGGTGAGTTGTCGGCAATACTGTACTTCAAAACTGAGAATGGTTTTTTCTCAAAACCTCAGGTCGCACCGTTTTCAGGAAAATATCACGATCTGGAACCTTTTCTTTCAACCGATGGGTTACGATTGTATTTTTCATCCAATAGACCTCTTGAGGAGGGTGTTGGTGAGGTAAAGGATTATGATATCTGGTATGTAGAAAGATTATCCATCAAGAGTGCCTGGTCCGCTCCGGTAAATATGGGTTATCCAATTAATACGGAAAGCAATGAATTTTATCCTTCGGTTTCACGTCTCAACAACCTTTATTTCACCTCTGATGGGCCTTTGTCAAAAGGGAAGGATGATATTTTCGTCAGTAAATGGCGCAAGGGGACTTATGACTTACCTGTTTCTCTAAGTGATTCCATAAATTCAGATGGAATAGAATTCAATGCGTTTATTGCCCCCGATGAGTCCTATCTCATGTACACCTGCTACAACCGCAAGGATGCATATGGAAGCGGTGATCTTTATATCAGCTATCTTGATGGCAATGGCCTTTGGACAAAAGCGGTTAATATGGGCCCTAACATAAATTCTCCCAAAATGGATTATTGCCCATTTGTGGATACTAGTAATGGTATTTTATATTTTACGAGTAAAAGAAATTCCGTGCAAACAAAATTTGCAATGTCGCAATCTTTAGACAAATTATTAGAAGAGATGAATCGCTATGAGAATGGTTTGAGCCGACTTTATAAAGTACAGCTTGGTCCATTAAAGCCTTAATCCGCTCATTTAATTTTAATTCCGATTTTTCAAATTTCAAACTTTCAACACATTGGATCTCAAGGGATATTTTGAGGAAAGGTAATTTCATCTTTAAGAAAAGTGAGATAAAAAATCGCTCAAGTATTATTCAAAATGGAACTGTTTTGTAACAAGAACTTTTACAAAAATGTGACCTCCATTCGCTTAAAAATGCCGGAAGTTTCTGGGCCGTATTGAATAATATTGGATATAGACAAAACGCAAAAAACATATAACGTGTTGAGAAGATCATCGTTTGTTTTTATTTTTTGCATACTGGATTGGTAGAAATTCTTTTCCAGCTGGTATGAACATGTAGCGCTATAGGTCTATAATATCTGGTAAGTGCAGGTTTCCTTTCGTATTAAATTCTGTAGTACCTTTGAGTGATGAGGGTTAAGAGACTTCAGGAAATATTGAGTGACAATAGGTTTGAGCTTCTACTGTTTGCACTCTTACTTTTACTGTTCGATAAAATATTTGTACCTGATGCAAATATTTATACATCTTATGTGTGGCCTATTAATATGATTATTTTAGGATTCGCCGCAGCCGGCATTTTTAAAGAAAGAGTGAGGTACATAGTTTGGTTAAAAAACTTACTTTTCATTTTAAGTGTATTGATTCCTTTATTGTTTGTGGTTATTGTCAAAATACCATTTTTGGTCCAACTGGCTTTTTTGGTTTATACCACTTATTACACCCTGATATTTATTGAAGTTTTGTACCAGATTTTTAGGAAAAGTGAAGCGACATTGAGTGTAATATTGGGATCTGTAAGTGGTTTTTTACTTTTGATCGTTATTGCTCAGTTTACTTTTTTGTTGATTGAATACAACGCACCCCAATCTTTTGGAGGATTAAGTCCGGGGAATATTCCGTATATCTATAACCAGTTATCCTATTTTAGTATGGTCACCTTGGCTACTGTTGGATATGGAGATATTGCCCCTCTTTCAGATGCAGCCCGACTGACAACCATGTTTTTTACCATAGCTGGACAATTTTATATGGTGGCATTGGTGGGTATTATAATCTCCAGATTTAACAATGTCAAGTAAGAATGGAGGGAAATTAAAAGATCAATAAAGAGTACATACTCACTGAATGAGTTTGAATCGCTATTCCAATTAAAAGCCTGACACGCCCCTTTACAATTGAACATGCCATTGTGGTTAGAATTTTACACCCACCCAAAATGAGACGATTCTCATTAATAGACAATTCATGATTCCCATATATTTTAATTCCTATACATTAACTGAATACCCCTAACTTAAAGTTTTAATAAAATGAACGATCCGACTATTTTGATTTTAGTACGGATTGTCTGGAGTTTATTGGAAGCATTTAAAATTAGAATCTCAAGTAGTTACTATTACCTGGAAAAGAAGTCAATGTCCAGATGATTTTTGTTTTTTTTCTGATCAAATCTGTAATCGGAACCATTTCCTTGTTCTCTAAAAGGCACATCCTTCACATCCAGTCTTTTAATAATCGCTCTACAGGACTAACGTAATGTAATAATAACATTTTATAGTAATCACATTACGAATAGATTATGATTCAATTTTTGAATGTAACGCTTTTGTAACGGTCAAATTTTGAACCGCACATCTACCTGATTTTATATTTGAGCGATGCCACACAGGAACTTTGATCATAAAAACCACAAGCACTTGTATTTGCTATATTATCTCCTGTTCATTTGTATTGCTCTGATTTTAGCTATTCTGATTTGGTATTATTCTGAAATTCAGATAGCAAAAATTAGGTATGGAGAGGCCCATTTACCTGACGTGAGGAATTATTCTCCAAACAACTCTAATTTATTTATTGAAATTGAATCACAAACTAAATATATTCAAAATGAAAAAAAATCAATTTAAATTTCAATTATTGCTATTCATTGTTTTTTCGTGCTTTGCTTCCAATGGGTGGTCTCAAACGGCGACTTCTTTATACACCTTAAAACTAGGTGATTTAAAGGCTCATTTTGACCTTTGTACAGACGTTGGATCTCAATTAGAAATTGGAGTGCACGAATGGACAGCGAGATTTAGAACATATGAATATGATGCCATACAGAACTATCATGGACAAGTCACTCAAACATCTTGCATTTATTGCGATAAACTGGAAGACTGTGATTTTCAAAATGAAAATATGCTGATCAGAAGTGACACCTCTTATCTCAATAATGTTGAGGTACAATTAAATGCATGGGAACATGATCCCAATCCTGCTTTTGATAAGGGAGAGAGATGTGATGTCAGAGATGAGGATGATGATAATGTTGTGACAAGCACTATTAAACGGCTAAATTATAGGTTTTATTCTTCGCCAAGTAATGAAGTATATACTGAGTTTCAATTCCAAGATTCGGTAGGGCAATCTTCTTCTGTGGCTTGTGTAATTCCAGAATTCGATAACTACCTTGCTTATTCATGGAGCGTTAAAACGACCTGGAAATACACAGGAGCTTCAAATTTAATCACACCTGGTTGTACACCGCAGTCGGCTTCTTTTATATCAGGTATACTGCCTTCCTGGAGCGTTCAGTTGATAGAGAATGTTCAATATTACTTTAGTACCTGCGAAGGGGCCAATTTTGATACATACTTGACTTTATATGGAACTGATGGATTTACCTTTAAAGCAACAAACGATGATGCATGTGGTACTCAATCAAGATTGGAATTCACACCGACTGAATCGGGGATATATTATCTTGAATTAAAACCCAAAAATGTTCCAGGTACACCTTCTGGCGGCACACTTAGTTATGGAATTTCAACTCAATCAACTAATCAATCATGTGCTTCAGCGATAACGCTTAGTCATGGATCATCCCGTTCTTATAATACTTTATGCTCAACACAGGATGCTCCTGCACAGACTTGTGGAGGAGCAAATGCACACCATGATGTCTGGTATAAATTCACAACACCTTCAGAAGGTGAATTGATAGTTAGTAATTGTTTTAGAAATAATTACAATTCCAGAATCTCTTTATATACTGGTACATGCGGAGCTTTAAATTTGGTCGAAGCTGGTTGTGAAAATATCACTTGCGGTGGTGCAACAACTGGGTCTGAAGTCAGATTTAACAGCTGTAAGAATATAACCTATTATATAAGTGTAGGAGGTATCAATGGTGACAGAGGATCTGGCTTAATATATCTATATTTTTTCCCACAGAACTCCGGCCCCGCCATTCAATGTCCGGAAGATATGGTAGTCAACATGCCGGAAGGTACATGCGCTGGAGCAGTAGCCACTTATACAACCCCTGTTGGTACAGATAATTGTCCAGGTGTTGTTACTCAACGAATAGAAGGTATGGCCTCAGGTGCTGTTTATCCTCTTGGTTATACTACCAATACTTTTAAAGCAACAGACAGTGATGGTAATTCTTCCACTTGTTCGTTTAATATATTGGTTTACGATGTTGAAAAACCGGTTATAACCTGTCATCCACTTGTTACAGTATATACAAGTTCAACTTCTTGCTCTGCCAATGCAACTTACCCTCCACCGACAGCAACAGACAATTGCGGATATAGTGTTATAGAAAAATTGTTCGGCCCTTCATCCGGAGCTTCTTTTCCATTAGGCCAAACTACTATTTATTTTAGAGCAACAGATTTTCATAATAATACAAATGATTGTGGTACAGTAATTAGAGTTATAGACCGTACAGTACCTACTATTATTTGTCCTCCCAATATTACAAGCTCTACCAATAACAATTCTTGTACTGCATTAGTTGGATTTTCCCAACCAACAATATCTGATAATTGTAGTGCTACTCTAAGCCTTCTTTCCGGAATAGCAGCGGGCTCAGAATTTCCATTGGGAATTACAACAAATATTTATAAAGCTACGGATGCTTCTAACAATTCTAGCACCTGCAGTATGACAATTAAAGTGGAAGACAGGCAGAAACCTACCATCACCTGTCCAGAGAATATTACAGCAGAAATAACTTCCCAGCATTCCTGTTATAAAGTTGTACATTTTTCAAATGCAACTTACGTTGATAACTGTACATTATACCCAGTTACAATTACCTCTACATTACCAAGTGGTTCAGATTTACTAACAGGCATTCATCAAGTAACCTTTACTGCAACAGATCACTCAGGTAACACCAATACTTGTTCTATGAATATCACAGTCCTGGATAAAGGAAAACCAATTATCGCCTGTCCTGAAAACCAGACATTAAGTTGTCCGGGTAACTTTAATTTTCCTCCAGTCAATTATTATGATCATTGCAGCGTAGCAAGCATACAACAAATTGAGGGTCCCTCAAGTGGTAGTTTATTTGCCAATGCAGAAACAAATTTGACTTTTATGGCAACTGATCAGGCAGGCAACACCAATACATGCAGTTTCACAATCAGGGTACAGAATCAAAGTGATTTTGAAATTCAATGTCCACCTGATGTGATGATTGATTTAAGTTCACCTTTGTCTTGTTCAGAAACTGTAAATTTTTCAAATCCAAGCGTTACTGGTAATTGTTTTGTTCCTCCACTTCAATTTTCTGCTTCTCATAATTCAGGTTCCGTATTTTCTGTAGGAACTACGGCTGTTCAATTTATGGCGACAGATGGAAATGGCACCAGTAAGGAATGCTCATTTAATGTAGCTGTTCGAGATATTTTCAAGCCTGTGTTAAGATGTCCGGCTAATATAGAGTCAAATTGTCCTGGTGAAATATTTTTTCCAACAGCTGAAGTAGCAGATAATTGCAATCAAGTTATTCCAGTTCAAATTGAAGGTCCAACAAGCGGTAGTCATTTTAACTATGGAGAAAAAAACATAGTATATAAAGCGACAGACCTATCTGGAAATACAGGTGTCTGCAATTTTAAGGTCATTGTTCAAGACATCAATCCATTTGGAGAACTGGTATTAAATGATATTACTCTAGGGGAATGTGGAGGTACACCACCCACTCCAACCGTTACTACTCAGTGTAGTGGCTTAATTACAGCTACAACAACACATCACTTTCCAATTACCGAGCAGGGCAGCAGTATTGTTTCATGGAAGTTTAAAGATGACAAGGGGCACGAGGTATCTATAAATCAAAATATATTCGTTCAAGATGTTTCTTCACCTATACCTGTTGTTGAAAATTTGCCAGTAATAGAAGCGGAATGTTCAGCAGCGGTACTTCCACCTTCAGCAATTGATAATTGTGTTGGATTGATAAATGGATATACAAATAATCCTACAGAATTCAATGAGCAAGGCACATTTTACATCAGCTGGACTTATAAAGATGGAAATGGAAACTTTTCATATCAAGAACAGACTGTGATTATTAATGATGTCACTCATCCTGTCATTCCAGTGCTTGAAAATGTTGTTTTACTGGCATGTCAAACCATACCAACCCCACCAATAGCAGAAGATAATTGTGCTGGTTTGATCACAGGACAAACTTCTACAGAATTTCCAATTCGAGTACCTGGAATGCATACCGTGGTCTGGACCTTTGACGATGGAAATGGAAATATTGCTACGGCAAATCAAAATGTGCAAGTTGAAATACCAAATGTTCCAGGTCAATACTTGAATCTCGAGACGTGTACCATGACACCATGTCCTCCGGGGACCTATTGTCCGGGAGCAACCACTGAGCCCATACCTTGCCCTGCAGGAAAATACCAAAACCTTGAAGGACAAGCTGTCTGCATTTCATGCTTGGCAGGAACTTTTTCATCGACTACCGGCTCAACCTTCTGTGAGTCTTGTCCTGCAGGAAAATACCAAGGAGAGGAAGGCCAGACCAGCTGTTTGAATTGTCCAAGGGGAAAATATTCTGATGCAACAGGATCCATTGAATGCGCGAGTTGTCCTCCTGGAAGCTATTCTGATATCATTGGGTCCAGCGTTTGTACCAGTTGTCCTGCCGGAACCTATCAAGGGCAATCAGGACAGGATCATTGTGAATCATGCTTGGCGGGAACTTTTTCGTCGACTACCGGCTCCACATATTGTGAATCATGTCCTGCAGGAAAATACCAAGGTAAGGAAGGTCAGACAAGCTGTTTGAATTGTCCAAAGGGAAGTTATTCCTCTGCAATAGGATCAATTGAATGTGCGAGTTGTCCTGCAGGAAAATTCCAAGGTGAGGAAGGTCAGACAAGCTGTTTGAATTGTCCTCCTGGAAGTTATTCTGATATAATAGGATCCAGCGTTTGTGCGAGTTGTCCTGCCGGAACTTACCAAGGGTTGCAAGGGCAAGATCATTGTGAATCATGTGGACCGGGAACCTATTCAAATGCAACGGGGGCTGTCGCTTGTACAAATTGTCCTCCGGGGAAATTCTCCACTTCATCAGGATCTACCAGCTGTACTGATTGTCCTGTGCAAACTTACAATCCTCATTCAGGAGCTTCCGAATGTTTAAATTGTCCGGCAGGCACCTACAATCCAAATTTGGGTGCAATCATTTGTCCGGATTGTATTTTAAGTATAAGTTGCGCCAGTATTAATCCTGTAAATATAGATGCAGGTAGTTGCACAGCAAGTTCTGTTAATCTTATTGAGCCGGTTGTAAGTAATTCCTGTCCATTAATTTCTTTGGTTAGCAATGCGCCATTAAATTATCCAGTTGGATCCACAGTGGTTACCTGGACAGCAACCGATGTTTCCGGAGTGACCTCGACCTGCCAACAGACCGTAACAGTTAAAAAGTTTGGTGATGCAAGTTTGTTATATGCTTACACCATTCTGAGTAACGATGAAGTAAAAATGAAAGAGAACACAGTAGAAAGCGGAGGAGTTGGAGTGATCACTGCCAATAAAAAAGTCAGTCTGGAGAAGAACAGTAAAATTATTGCTACCAATACTTTTGTGAAGTCAGGTAATATCGATGTGAAGAGTGGAAGTGCTGTGACTACTAAGATAAATGGGAATGTACCATCATCTTTAAAACCCCTATTTATTGAAAATGTAAATCCCGGCAACAACGATGTTAAAATCAATGACAACAGCGCACCGGTAACATTGAACCTGAGCAATTATGGAAAAATTGAAGTAGGAAAAAATGTAGTTGCTACATTATCGGGTCATGCCAATGTTTATATCAAGGAGCTTAAGCTAAAAGAAGGAAGCCAATTAAAATTTAATCAAGCAACTCACGTGATGATTGATAAGAAATTGGATGGCGATAATAATATAAAAATCAATAACAATGCTATTTCTGGTGTGCAATTTTATGTAGAGGAGGAAGTAAAAATCAATAAAAGCTCTATCGTAAAAGCAAATATCAATACGAAAAAGGAAATTAAAATTGAAAATTCAACTTCCACTTCAAGAACTTATATGACCGGTCAGTTCATTGCAGATAAAGTGGATGCCGGTGAATACGTTACCTGGAATTGGGATGCATCTTATTGTCCGGAAGAAGTTCAATCCCTGTCTACAAAAAATTCAAACTCAAAAAACATGATCGAAGATTTGGATTCGAATTTCAGTAAGACATATACTAAAGGTGGAGAACTCTTGGTGTATCCAAATCCAGCGCAAAATATTCTGTTCGTAAAGATGAACGTTCATCCACATTCCAGAAATCAAATTGAAATTCTAAACAGTCTTGGTGAAAAGATTTCTGAGCAAAACTATGTAACCAATTATGAAGATGAAATGATCACAAAGTTTGATATGAGTATTTATCCAAACGGATTGTATTTTATTCGTGCAACTATGGATGGAAATAAAATAATTAAATCATTTTCAATCCATAAATAAGCAGTACTATAAATTTTTAAATTTTAAAAATTCATTAATTCTTAAAAAAGAAGAGGAGCAACCGCTCCTCTTCTTTTTTAATTCCAGATTATGCCTTAGAATTTCTAGTCCAAATCAAAATATTTGCAACGGATTTTATGCAAAAGAATTTCTACTTCAATTCAAAATACCTTCTAATGATTAAATCACCACTTTCATGCTTGTCTGTTAGACACAGTCACCCAGGGTTATTCCCCTGTGTATTTAGGCGTTAAGGATTCACAAAATAGGTGTTATCTTAGGATAGTCACATCACTTATAAATATTTCCTTCTTGCCTTTGTCTGGATTGAAGTATTCGATGACTACTACATAAACTCCTTCTACCACATGCATGCCACGGAAAGTGCCATCCCATTTGTCCATTCCGTCTTTAGATTCAAATACACGTGCGCCATACCGGTCGTAAACAGCCCAGTGTAAAATTTCCACTCCGATGTGAAAGATCTCAAAAATATCCTGTTTGCCATCGTTATTTGGACTGAAGAGGCTTGGGATAAAAATCCGAACCACATTTTTAACACAGACCTCGCGTTCAAATTCATCTTCACACCCAATATCATTAATTACATGCATTTTGATCACAAAATTGCCAGTGTCTGAGTATTGATGTACGAGGGACCCGGGTGACTTAATGTCCACCAGTGGCGAACCATCGCCAAAGTCTATGGTTCCATCTGTATATCCAAAAGATAGATCCAGTATCTCCACTGTATTTTCCACGATGTCTATGCAAGGTTGGTTGGGTGTGAGACCAAAGTTAGCTGCAAGAGGAGCTGATCCGGGAAGGGTCACAGTAGTTCTTTGTCGGCATCCTGTAGATTTTTCTTTTATCTCTACACCATAGATGCCGGGATCCCCATCCAGTCTGGCACCTTTTTTCTGAGGACTAGTCTGCCACACAATTTCGTAATCTGCAGTATCCAGCTTTAATTCCAGGAAAGTCTTTTCGCCGAAGCATACCGGTGGGCCACTGATTGTATCCATAGGAAAGCGTGGAAAAACCCTTATAAATACACTGTCCACCAAAGGATCCGAACAACCATCGGTGACTGTCACCAGGAACCAGCTATCCTGCACAGGCTCAACAATGTGACTGCTGCCAAAGCCCAGGCCATGATCCCAGGTATAAATCAGTCCACCCTGACCGCCACTGGCATCGATCGAGATCGTTGCTCTTTGGCCAATGCAAATGGAATCATTTTCACTGGAGGATTTTTTGTGGATGGCAGGTAAGATTTTGATAAATGTTTTCTCGGAAGAAGCACAATTGCCTTCCCCACGCGTATAATACAGTTCCCAGATGCCTGAGCCCAGTCGGGCCGGATTGATTATTGGTGCCGATGGTAATCCGTTAATAAAAAATTCACCACCTGAAGGATTAAGCAAAACAGGTATGTCCTGGTTCTTGAAACAGTATTGAGGATCAATCCCACCAATGCGCACTTGTTCCCAAGCTTCTACCTCAACCAAAGCCTGAGCCTTACATCCTGCAGGACTGGTATAGATCACTGGATGAATTCCTAGACCTGAAAGTTCAGGATCAAATAATCCTGCAGATTCGTCCAGGAATCCCGTTCCACTCCATTCTCCTCCCGAAGGAATAACTTTGAGAACAGTAGGGGGGCTACGGTCGCAAAATTTGTAGGCAGAGAAGCTAATGGGGATTTCCACTTCAATATCTATAGTATCCACACAACCAAAAGCTTTATAGACGATATCATGTTTTCCAGGTCCTGCCAACGTTGGTAAGAACTTCCATAGGCTATCGGGATAGGCTACTCCAGTTCCACTAAAAATCCCCGGGCCTTCGGATGGGTTTAGTAAATTCACAAGATCGATGGTATCCATAGCGGGACAGAAAAGCCGAGACTGGCTTGAATCCAATCTCACATCGTGGATGTTTAGTTTGAACGAATCCCGGCAATTTTTAAAGCTGATCTTGAAGGAATGTATACCCGATGCAAGAGAAGAAATATCAAATGTGTTAGTCAAAGGATCGTATACCCCTGGTCCGGACCAGCGCCCTTTAAGAGGCAGATTAAGTGTGGAAACACCAAGGCAAAGGGATGTGTCTGGTCCTGCATCTGGTTTGGTGATAAATACACTGATGTTTTTTTCACAGCCATTGAGACGGTAGCGATAGGTGTTCCATTGATTGGCAATAGCCTTGGTGGCATCTAACTTTCCTGCAATGCTGTCTGTAATACCCGGACCGCTCCATCTGCCTCCGACTGGGGTGAATACCAGGTTGATGTTTTCCAGGTTGCAAAGAGTGTCGATAAGGTTAAGTCCAATACTGTCAGCTACGTTGACGGTTTTGCTGGAAATACATCCATTTGGAGCCTTATAATTTAAAGTATAGCTGCCACTTTTTATTGGATTAAAAATACCACTGGAATCGACATTTGAACCTGTCCAAAATCCTCCGGTTGGTCTACCCCCGCTGAGTTGAAAAGGCATACTGCCCTGACAGGCAGCTTCAACAAGTCCGGCAAAAACAGGATGAATGTAAAAGGTATCTTTAATGGTACAACCTCCAGGGGCCGTATAGGTCACAATGTCTCTTTGTGTTTGGTTGGCTTGCGCCCATCTCCAGAATTCATATATTCCACTCTTGTTTTGGGCTGCAGGAATAGCGGTTGCAGAATAAGTCCCACCGGGCAGGTTGACCTGATATTGCCAGTTGGCAGCAGAGGCGCAGATGGTATCTGCGATAGGATTCAGAATAATGGGATTTGCGTTGACCCTTACGGATTTTTTTGCAGAGCATCCATTGGTGGCATGATAAGTCACTATAAAGCTGCCTGTATCCTGAGGGTTGAAATTTCCTAATGAATCGGTGTATGGACCCGACCAAAATCCACCCATTGGCGATCCTCCCGTCAATTTAAAAACAGGAGTCAAGTGACATACAGACTGAGTACTTCCTGCAGAGACCGGGATGATCATAAAGGTGTCCCGGACCTGGCAGCCATTTGGGTCAATATAAGTGACCGTATCGCTACGCAAAGTGTCACCGGAAGAGAGCCTCCAGAATTCATAAATTCCGGACTTACGCTGGCTGGATGGGATAACAGAGGAATAAAAATCACCTTTGGGAATACTGACCTGGTACCGCCAGTCTGCCATTGAGGCACAGACCGTATCAGGTACAGGATTGAGGATTCTTGGGTTGGGGTGAACAAAAACCGATCGGATATCGGAACAACCATTGGGTGCAGTATAAATAAAGTCAAACTGACCTACCACAGAAGGGTCGAAACTCCCATTGGGCTGGATGCCTGGTCCTGTCCAATACCCTCCAGCCGGGGTACCCCCGCTGATCTGTATCGCAGGTGAGCCAAGACAGAGTTTAATGTCTGCACCGGCATCTATGGGATAAATGTGCACAATGTCGGAAACCTTACAACCATTGGGGGCGATGTAGACCACCGTATCCGTGCTTAACTTGTTTCCGGCCGCATGCCGCCAAAATTCGTATATACCTGTTTTACGATGCTGATTCGGTATTGTTCGGGAAAAGAAATCACCACCGGGAATGTCAATTTGGTATTTCCAATCCGCAGCAGATGCGCAGACTGTATCAGAAATGGGATTTAGAATTTTTGGTATATCCAGAGGAGTGTACAAGAAATCTGCTGTATCCATCACACCTGAGGCGCTGTCTATGGCGATGACTCTATATTGCATGGGAACTGTATCACATACCCGAATCGATGGACTGGTCTGACCTCCCGGCAGCCATCGATAGCGGAATTTCTGTTTGGCATTACCTGTGGCCATAGCTTCCAAATCGGTACAGGCTCCTTTGCATGCTGCCCCCATAGGCATCAGGATCTCCACAGTAAAAGGGCAGTTGTTCAAACTGAACAAAACGCTGGTGTTCAACAAATGCTCAGTACCACATTCATCAATATACTTGTAGGTAAAACTTACCCTATAGTTAACCGGTCTGTCCAATGGAGGGTCAAATTGTAATTTGAACTTGGTCGCCTTTCCGTTTACGCAGTCCAAGGCTTCCGCAAAGATGATTTTGGAACCTCCGGGTCCTAAAAGACTGAAATTGCCGGGAATAATCTGATCACAGGGTACCGGATATCCAAATTCAAAGGTGAGTTCGGTTAAGGGACATGCCGTGGGGGCGGTTACCTTGAGTGTCGGGGGTGGTGGTAATACAAATTGAACTTTCCAATGCATTTTCCAGCCATTGGCAGTGATGTTGTCGTCGCTTTTAAAGTGTATGGTCACACAATCGCCTTTGACTGTAATGCGCGGTGGTGGATTCAGAATTCCACTGAGTGTTGAAATAACAGGACCATTTTTATTGGGTCCTTCGTAGATAGTCATCAGATCGTAAGTCCTTTCGGTAGCGAAGAATTCAAAGTCCAAGGTGATAGAAGTTGCTCCTGGTACACAGATGGTAAAGGTAAAGTCTTCGTTATGATCATAGTTTTTATCCTCACCGGCTTCACTGTGGGTCAGGATCCCTTCGCAATCGCGAACGACTGCATTTTGCATCGGGTAGGTCGGTTGAGCAATAAGTCCCGATTTTGTTAAAAAACCAATTGTAATGGGCAGAAACGCACAAATGAGAAACTTTCGTGCGTGCATCATCCTTTCTTTTTAATGACCACTTCAGGCGTAATCAGTTCGTTGCTCTTGTTTCCTTTTCGGTCTACCATGTAGATGTAAAACTTGGTCCTTTCCTCGGTACGGTTTCCGAAAACAAACAAACTGGGAAATTCCACTTTTAAATCACCCTGAACGGCAATCAATTCTCCGGGTGGTGCAACTGGAGCCAGGTAAAACCCATCGTACTTGGTGAGTCTTGCATCCCTAATGAAAACAGCATAATTTTCAGGTTCTTCGAATCCAAGATCGCCATCCCCGTCCTGATAGCGAATGTTGAAGGTGAGAATATCCTCATACTCAAGAATGGTGTCCTGGGAAAAATCCTTCAACTTGATTTCCGGTATGATGGAAAAAGGCGGATCTTCTGCGTTTTCGCGACAGGAAACACAGAAAATTACAACCGACAACAGAATCCCTAATTTAATCAGTGCGTTCAAGGGACATATATTTTTTCATGGAAAAAATGGCTCTTTGAGCCGGAATTTCAGACAAAGGATTAAGCAGGTCTTTGAGATAGGTTCGGAAATAGAGCTCCCGGCTATTGGCCATCAGCATTTTGGGATTAATGAGGATTCTATGGGTATATTGGACACTGTCGCCATATAAACCAATCATCCGGAAACTGGGGAAACCGGTCTCTAAATCCAAAGTAACTACAGTGCTGTCAAACACATGAGGATTTGGATGAAAACTGATCTTGTTGTGGGTAAAACTTAATGGATTCTGTGCATCGTGACCAAACGAGAAATAAAGATAGAGGCTGTCCCTGAGGCTGTCCAATAACAAGGGGCCGCTGTATGGCCTGCGCTCAAGCACGGTAGTATCGTCCACCATAGCCAGACAGCCCTTAAGTCTGATTTGAGGAAGGCCTGCTACGGGTATGCTGCCATCGATGGCGGGAGCACCTGATTCAATCCAGCGGCGAATCAAAGAGATGTAATGGTCTTTTCTCTTGCCCCAATCCGAATCTGGTTCAATCTGGATGGGCATCTGCGGGGTCACTATGCCGTTAACACGCGCTAGAATAACCGAACTGTCGATTGAATATGGTTTGACGCGAAACAAGTACTTACCGTCCTTTTTGATGGATTCACGAAATACCAGCGTATTGTAGGAACTTTCCAGAGTTCGGAAATCAGGATCGAAGGTCCCATCGTGGCAACCTGAATTGGCGCAGGTAGGCTTGAAAATGTAGGTATATAAACCAGCAATGGATGATGAGTCCGGATCGTCGAAAATGAATTTGACGGTGTCCTGAGTTGGTTTGTAATCGTCAAAAGGGTTGCGCGGGATTTCCGGTTTTTCACAGGCAGACTGTAAGATCAAAGCAACCATTAGAAAAAGTGCGGCAGAGCTGATTTTCTTCATTAGAGTCGCTATTAAATTCTGTCAAATAAAGACCGTGCGTTCTCATCCAATAGACCTGCCTTTCTGACCTGATCTTTGATGCCAAAGATGTCTGCAATGGTCGGTACTACATCAGCCGCATCACCTATAGGATTTGTCTCAGATCCTACCTTCAGATTTGCATCAATACCTGGGCCCACCATCAGGTTAAATATCCTGCGGGCGTTGGGGCTTCCGGAATGATCGTAAGCAAACCAGTCGTTGAGATCTTTAATGGAATTGTGTTGCTCGTCGCGGCCGTGCTCAGGCATTACGATCATCACGGTGTTGTCTCTCATACCCGGTATGGACTGTATTTCCTTCCACAAGAACGCAATGCCATGATCGGCACGGTGGATATTTTTGAGATAAGCAGTAAAGTCATTGTGACACACATCGATATTATTGAGATCTACCACGGTAACACGTGGTTTGAACCAACGCAGCATTTCTACTGTAAAGCCGAGGACTTTCAGGTCTCCGTTGTCGTTGACAGGAGGCATCGTGACCCTTCCTTCTTTTACTTTTTCAAAGGTGGCCCGGATAAATTCCCGGATACTGTTTTCTTCTTCCGGAGTGTTGTACAAGTGTGGTATTTCCAGTCCCTGGTTAGAGAAGTTTTTATTAAGGAAGCCCCTGACCTCACGGATCATTTCGTAGTCCGTGTCCGGATGATAATTTTTAAAATCCATGAAATGTTCCTGTCCGGGAGAGCCAAAAGTGATCAACGGTGCCAGAAAATTACCTCCATACTTTCTGCCGTAATCTTCATGTGCTGAATAGTTGAGCAGAGGACGGGAACCCGTAATACCTTGTCCTATTGACCAGCAATCCGTGGCAGAAAAACCGGCATGCCGGCGTAGGTATTCAAATATAGTCGGAGACGCTGTGCGTTGTCTAAGTCCGGCGGTTACATAATAATTACCGGATACGCCTGTACTCAGACCATTGAAATGCCCTGCCCCTCCTTTTGAAAACCTCACCTCCGGAAAAAGGGTGCCCTGCTTTTGAAGTGAGGTCTGCAGGATTGGGTTGATGGGAAATGCGCCTACTATGTTGTTTTGCTTGTCGTCTGTGCCATAAGCGATCTTGTCCGCAGGAGGTTGCCCATCTAGGAGATTATACATGATGTTGCCCTCAATCTTTTCGTTTTGGCTGCCATAAAGGTATCTTTGAAGGACTGACTCTTGTTGGCGCAATCCACCGGCAAACTGAACATAGACAACATGTTCGGCCTTCAATGAAGGCTGTCTGGCAAAAAGTAATCCGGAAGGAAGCAAATAGGGAACACCCACGGTGCCTGCAGCCACCAAAGCCGATTTTTTAATAAATTTTCTGCGATTCATGTTGGGAAAATTAATAGTGAAAATGCTCGTTGCATGTACCAAAAGCAAAGTAGAAATGTTCAGGCGTCACATTGGGTCTGCTTTTTATGTAATTGAGCATCCAGTTCAGTTCGGCTTCTGTTGGTTCGCGCACTAAAAATCGTCTGTAAGTATTTCGGATGAAACCTTCCGGGTCCTGTTTCATGGATTCCACAGTAGGCAAGATGACTTTTGGGTCATTCATATACTTACTGAGAAGGATGTCAAAAGCTACTTGTTTATCTCCTACAGACTCAATGGCTTTTTGAGCCTGCAACATGGAATTTGGACTGATGGCTCGCTGAAAGAAATTGGTGTACAGGATGGAAATGTATTGAGTGATCGATTTGGGTTTGATCTTTTGGCTGTTGACCGGTAATATCTTCTGGTCGTTTATCTCGTAAACAAAATAATCCTTTTGGCAGCTGGAGAAGCTGAGAATAAGCATCAAAGCGGCACTCCATAAACCTGTTTTATTTAAAGCCTGCATATTCATCGGTTACAGCGATTTGTTTGATGATGTATCGTATGTCTTTTTCCTTCAAATAGGTCGGTAACAGGCTGGACAATTCTCTGGGCGTGGGGAAACGATTCATATAGACCTGAAAGGTCCATACAATCATTCCTTCCAGCATGGCCGGAGATTCCACCAGAGCTTCAACGTATTCGGTCTTGTTGGTCACGTATCTTCCAAAGGCTTGACCGGCTGCGCTATTTTCAATAATGTCGAATGCAGATTCGTATTCTTGATCGGTAGGTAAACGGAACAATAGTTCATTGAATACAGCCCTGATGAAATTGAAGGTATTCATGTTGATGATGTCGTAAATGCCATTATTGACCAGGAAGGTGAACATCTGGTGATAAGCAATATGTCCTTCGAGTAATTCCTGCTGGCTTTCCAATACGTCCTGATAGCGTCGGAGAATGTCCAGCTTAGCATAAAACCCTTTCCACTTTTGCTCCATGGAATCTCTCATGGCATCATTGAGTAAAAGGCTCATTTTCATTTGTATTTCTTCATCCGTAACTCCTTCCAAACATCGCACTTTTGCGAGATTGTACAGATTGAGGTAAAATGCAGCTTTATAGGATCGTTCTCCTATTCGGAAGCTTGTATCTTCCATTAGCCGTGTGATAAGATTGAGTCGAGCATCACGGCTCAACTCTCGTGCTTTCAGGGTGTCTGACTCTTCCTTTAACTCTGTTTTGAGCGGCTCACGTCCCACTAAGTCAATGTATAGCCGATTGACATAGTTTTCTATCTTGAGTCGGGAAATGTTGGTTACAGAAGCAGGATTATTGCCGTCTATAATGTTAATATGATCTTTAGTGCAGCCCAGAAAAAAAAGCAAAGAAATCCACAAAACCAAAATAAACGGCCTGGCAAACAGGCACGGATGACTTGTGAATTTTTTTTTCATTTTGATTCCTTGTAGAGGCAAGGGTTAAAAATAGAATATAATCCAACTGAAAGAGGAAAATTTATCACATATAAATTTAAATAATATGTAATCTTGTATTATGCTGCTTTTTGAAGATTTGTAAATTATCTTTTGCAATTTAGCATCGAATCTGATGCCTCACATCAGTATCGATCAGATTTAATAAAATGATAAAATTACTTTCTAAAAATAAGAAATAGCTTCCCTATTGGGTAATGAGTTGTGAAAGATTTGGATTTAAAAAAGATGCTGAATGAATAAATTGCACTGTCTGATAAAGAAAAATCGAATGTGATGCTAAAAGCTTAAACGAATTTTTATTCAGGTATTGAAAATATATTTTTTAAAGGGACGTAGTAAGCCACTTCTTCTTTTAAAATTCTGATTTTATTAATCCTTGTAATTTAACCAATTACTTACAAACTCCATTTATTTTTACCCCTACATTTTGATGTGCCAATGAAATCTCAGGTTACTGGAATCCTTTTCTTTATTATACAACTAAGCCTGAGTGCCCAGTTTGAGGAAGCCTTTAAAAAGTAGAATACCCGCAAAGGCTAAGACTAATTGATTCGATCTACACCAGTTTCTTGTTAACTGGCCAAAGTTACAGCACCATCCATATAAACCTAGGTAAACTTGAAGCACTCGCAAACTTAAAAAGGGATGAAATTTCATTATTGATGTTCAGAGTGCTTGACCAAAGAACAAAACTGTATGAGGATAGCATTTCGATTGATCAGAAAATCTCAAAATTTCTCAAAGTTGTACATGAAGTTAATATTGATGGCCATGACCTGGTGGAGGCACATTCTTTATTATACCTTGCGCAAATACTAAAAGAAAATGGAAAAAGTGGTACATCTCTCAGTTATATGATGAGAGCCTTTGACCTTTCAAATAATGAGGTAGGCAATGAGATACTTATGCCACAAATGATAGCACTCCGAATAGGAGGCATCTTGTATTTGCTTGGAGATTACGTAATGGCCAAAGAATATGCCATTAAATCATATGCGGATAAAATGAAAGGGCATAGGAAAATACTCTCTTATGATTTACTCTCTCAGATAAGTCTGCAGCTTGGACAATATGACAGTTCCTCCATTTATATAAAAAAATGTATTGAAGTGTATGTTAAAGAGGATACAACTAGCCGGCCCATCAAAGGTTGGAGAGGCATTTTGTATGGATATGCTGGTAAGATACACTATTTTAAAAATGAATTCGAATTGGCTATACCCTTATTCAGAAATGCCATCCCCATTTTAGTGGATGCTGAATTATATAACAATATATCTTCTTTTGCCATAAGGTTGGCGGAATCTTATCTAAGGAACGGTAACATGGCAGAAGCAAGAGCCTTAATGCCTACCATTGAAAAAGTAATATCTCGAAACAAGGATGAACGGAATTTCCTGGATTACTATAAACTCCGAGTTATCCTGGACAAAAATCACCAATCTGTTTCAGGGATTTCATCAGTGTTGGATTCTATTCTTTTTTGGTCAAAAAAATTAAATCAACAGAATGACCAGAACGCCCTCATCAGGCATGAAATGGATTTTGAAATTAATGCGCACAGACAGAGAGAAGCAGAGTTGGCGCGAAATATAAGTAGGCAAATATACACCAGGTCTGTGCTTTGGAGGCTTCTGGGTTTTTCCGTTTTGATGGCAACTTTTATCTTCTATTTTAAGCAAAAGCAAATAAGACGACAAAAGAAAGAGTCACTGAAATCTTTGGAGGAGGCTGCCAGAGAATTGGCCCTTGCAAAAGAACAATTAAATGATTTCAAAAACTCACTGATTGAAAAAAGTCGAAGACTTGAAATCCTGGAGTCAGAAACAGATTCAGCCAGCAATCAACAAGATCTGGAAAGCCTTCGACTCAAAACAATTTTAACAGATCAAGAATGGTTTAAATTCAGGGAATTATTTGACAGAGTACATGCTGGTTATTTTACTCGTTTGAAAAGTCGTTTTCCGGCCCTTACCCAAGGCGAAATCCGAATTTTTGCTTTAATCAAATTATCCTTTACAAATAAGGACATGGCATCAACTCTAGGGGTTGGGCAAGGAGCGATACGTACCATGAAAAGCAGGTTGTTGAAGAAACTGGATCTTGCTGGAGAATTAAGTTTAGAGGAGATTGTTGAGAGTATATGATTCATTAATGATGAGCAATTTTTCTTAGCGAAATTTCTATGGTTAACTTTTAACAATCATACGACTCCCATCCGCTAAATTCATTAGAGCATATTACATTTAATTCAAAACAGTAATGCAAGTTTTTATAAACAAAAGTAATTGTTAAAGTATTTTTCAAACCAAAAAGATATTAAATATAAATTATCGCTTGAATGATTTTAAGTTTTATTATGATCTCATCCAAAACCTTAAACATGATACATTTAACCAACTATCAAAAGTCGACATTATCGAAATTGTATTAATCACAACAATGGAAACCATCAGATATACTAATTATTACAGGAATAGATGGGCCTGGAAAGTCTACTCAAACATTAATGTTAGGAAAGCATCTTTTAAAAATAGGCATGAGGGTACTGCTTACTTATGAGCCCGCCAACCAAACCAGTGATGAAATAATCAGAGAATGTATTCCAGGTTGAATAAGTCTGGATCACCAAACCATTGCAGGATTGTTTGTGGCCAATCGAATTGATCATATTCTCAATAAATCATATGACATGTTGCATAAAATTCACCAAGGTAATTTTGTGATATGCAATAGATATTATCTTTCGTAATGGCTTAACAGGGAGGTCATAAGTTCATGGATTGGATGATATAAGCCAAAAGCATTGCCATGGAATGGCTCAAACCCAATTTACACATATTTATTGACATTGATCCTGAAATTGCCATTGAGCGAATTTCAAAAAATAGGCCACACACTGAACTTTATGAAACACTTGATAATTTAATCATGGTGAGAAATAAATACCACGAAGCCATACAACTATTAAATAATTCTGAAAAAATTGTCATCCTGAATTGCGATCAAACGGAAAAAGAAATCCATCGACAGGTATTGGACATTTTAGAGAAAAACAATATTTTTTAGATTTTATTTTTGCCTCTAAAATTTAGCTTCGATTTTAAATTTGATATTAAATGGAATACCTGGTGTAAAGTGAATCTCCTCTACGGATTGTGCTTCATTTTTCAATCTTGATTCAGTGGTAAACTGCGCTTCATTCCAATTTGTATTCAATAAGTTCTCCGCTATTATCCCGAACTGGAGATTTCTAAAACTATAATTAATATTTGCATCAAGTAGTGTGTATCCTATCGCTGTTAGACTATAGTCTTCGTTGGCAGGTCTGTCACCTAAGTGTCTATATCTTATGCCTCCGGAGAATTGCTTAAAATTAAGCAGACTAATTCCTCCTGATGAACACCACTTTGCAGCTAAGGGTACAAAATTTGCGCCTTCAGGATCATCGGTCGTTTTTGCAATAGTATATGAAACATCCGCGTCTAAGGCAATATACTTCCATAATTGTGATCGAAATCCAGCTTCAAGACCTGTTCTTCTTGTATGACCGCTAGATTCCACAACGGCTTCATCACCAACATACACCAATTCATCTTCCAGATCAATATACCAAATTCCCAAATGAAATAATAAATTATCAAGTGGCCGAAGCTGCATTCCCAAATCAAGATTTGTACTTTGAGTTAATACATTTGGATTCTGATTTTGGTTAATCAATCGTGTGTCATTGGAGTGAAATCCCAATCCACTATTAAAATAAATCTGCATATATTTATTGGCATTGAAATTTAGGTTGAATTTTGGTGAAGCTTTAAATTCAGAGTGCTGGCCTTTATTATCTGAAAGTCTTAACAAATCCTCGTAAGCAATACTAAATAAATCAAATCTGCTTTGTACATTTATTTCCCATTTAGCTTTGGTCCAATATAATTTAACAACTCCATAAAAATCCGTTTCACTTAAATTTCCAAAAGCTTTCCTTTCCAATATTTCTGTTCTATTTTTAGTATTGGATAATTCGCTACCTCTTACCAAATCTGTTCTGTTACCAAAACTAAAACTGTAATCCAAACCAGCCAAGTTGTTTTGGTAAGTAGCCTCCACTCCCAATATCTTTCTTTTTTCTTTTTGCTTTATTTGATCCCCGTTGATACTGTCATTTAGGAAAAAAGTAAAATTAGAATACAGTTCGAAATTATAGTCAGAAACAAAAGCTGCTATCTTAAAATTCTCATGTGCACGGCCTGCAAAATAATACTCCAGCATTAGGTTCTTGCGATCAGTCTGACCACCTTCATTTGGATCGATGGCCCCAAATCTACCCAATCTTCCAGATTCTACTTCTCTGGTTGGTATTTGACCTGAAGCATTCCATTTGGTGTCAAAATAAGTACCAGTAAATTTTAGACCGCTTTTTTCATTTAGTTGATACTGATATTTTAATAGCCCATTGAATTTTACAAAATCTTGCGGACTTTCAAAATATCCATCGGATGTTAAATATTCGGCTGCTATATAAGAGCTTGATTTTTGCTTATTGATTAACTTTAATAAAGTTGCGATTCGATTGAATTGAAATTTTCCAGTTTCAAAAATAATGGAATTTTGACTAATCCTTTCCTTTAGTTTAAAATCAACAAAACCAGCCGTGGCAAAATTTCCTTTGGATGCATTGTAGGATCCTTTTTGAAAATTGCTACTTTGAACTGTTTCTGGAATTATAAAATGCAAATCCGCATAACCTTGTCCGTGGGCGTGAGAAACCATATTTACAGGCAAGAGTTGATCTACCATAATATTGACATCAGTCCCATGATCAATGTCAAAACCACGTAAAAACATCTGTTCAGCCTTTCCTCCTCCAGCATGTTGGGCAATAAATAGTCCCGGAACTTTTCTCAGTAACTCTTGTGTATTTTGAACCGGATTAAAATTGAGATCTATTTTTTGCAAGTTATTGTTTAAGGGTTCGGACACATCCACCTGACTTAATTGTACATAAGTTGATTCTAGGACAACTGTTAATTTTTCTGTGTTCGCAGCATCAAACTGGATGGTATCAGTCTTATATCCTAGATGGGAGAATTGGTACTGATCATCATCTTTAGCGTTTGGATCTGAAAAATTTCCAAATGCATCGGAATGAATATGGCCTGAAGTTCTTAAATTTAGGATGATCACATCCTGGATAGGCAGTTGATCTGAATCCAAAATTCGACCTGAAAATTGGGCCATTGAAATATCATTTACGAATACAATAAATACAAGGATTAGGTAAGGTATCTTTTTCATCTTACAATGCTTTTAGCTCATTACTAATTTCAATAATTTCAGGATTCTTAGAATTTGTTGCCATGGCTTTCTCAATAGCAAATTCTGCTTTTTCTTTATCTTTGGAAAAAGTATAAATCTTTGCCAAAAGCAAATTAATATCAATATTATTTGGTCTCATTTCCAAGTCCTTTTTGATATACTCCATAGCTTTGGTAGGGTCTGAATAAAAATCTAAAAACAATTTGGAGTACTCAAGACTCATATTATGACCGTTGGCAATATCGTCATTCAGCATTTCTTTTATAACCAGAAGTATGCTATCCAATTCTTCTTGACGATTTTGAATTTTATAAATTTCTGCCAGATTTACACAAAAAGAAACTTCCGGAATTATCTGACAGGCTTCAATTAATCTGCGCTCTGCTTCTTCGTAGTTTTTTTCCTTCACATTGATTTCTGCCAAGGCAGCAATGGCAAAGGGATAATCATCTCGTTCAGTTAAAATTTGATTCAAAATAGATTCAGCTTCTCTCACTTTATCATAGCGGAAACATAGTTGCGCAAGCTGGAGAGCAGCCCATGATTTTTCTTCACTCCCAGGACTTCCTGCTTCCACCGCCATTTTCATAGCTTCGATGGATTCATCAATCAAACCATGAATTTCTCTTAAATACGATATTCTTGAATAAGATCGAAGATCCGGACGAATGCTTACCATTTTATCCGCATATTCTACTGCCACGTCATAATTCCCAAGTTCAACATACGCATCTACCAGAGATCCATAAATTTGGGCATTGTGTGGGTTTAATTGCACCGCTTTTTGGGCTGTGGTCAGCGCATTTTTAAAATCATGCAAAGACAACTGTACACTTGCCTTAAAACTTAATGCCATGAACTCATCGTCTTTTTTCAATTCTTTATTGGCTAATATTGATTCTGTCATGGCTAAAGCTGTAGGATAATAATACCCATGTTCTCCTGTGATTCTAGCTTCTGAAATATAAAGATTGCACAATTGTAATTTTGATTCAATATTTTCAGGTTCTTGCTTTAATTTATGTTTTAAATCCGCAAATCTGTTTTTTGTTTCCGACCATTCAATAGAATATTGAAGTTTGTGCGATCTCTCTAACAATTCCGGCACTTCTAATACCAATTTGGTTTGATGTTTTTGACATGCTGAAAAAAATAAAAATATTGAAAATATAAATAAATATCTCATAAAATTCATGTTTTAAATGATTGATAAAAAATATGTCCTTACCTTATAAAAATGTAAGGACATATTAAGGGTTGTAAATAAATAAATTATCCGATTTTAAAATTCCTGAATAAAAAATAAAATTAGTTTTTAATCACCTTGGTATAAGCCGCAATTCTACCATCCAGTGAGGTGGCAGTAGCAAAATAGATACCTGCTGGTACATGACTCAAATCAACTGTAAATTGGTTGTCGCCATTACCAAAATTCTGATTGCTTAAATCCATAATAGTTTTTCCATCTTGAGAATTAAGTGTCAGTTTAACTTTGGTTTCCACAATAGAATTTATTCTAAAAGTAGTGCTAGAAGTAACTGGATTTGGAAAATTAACCAATGAAACTTTTGGTCTATCTAATCCAATAATTCCTCCACCAGGATTTTGCAATCCACTAATCAACTTACCCCCGCATTCACCATCACCTGACCATGGCTCAGCTACATATGGAAAACTTGTCCCAAATTCAGTATCGTTTTCCTCTACACCAGTTGTATAAGTTAAAACATTGATTAAGTTTGGCGTCACAGGATTGGGTCCACCCGCAGTATAATCGTCATACCATAGGCCAATGGCGGCCAAAACTACACCTGCTACCGCTTGTAATTCAATTCTGGTTACATCATCTTCCAATCTTCTACCATTTGGGAATCCATCCATGTTGGGAATAAATTCAATATTGGTATTTGCAAATTGTGGATCTGTTAAACCCAAAACTGCTGCTTGGATCAAACCTAAAGAACTAAATTTAGGATCATTTCTCGGTGTTGGAGGGACAGCCATATTTAATCTTAACATATCTCCACCGTTTGGTAAGAAGTTATTAATAAATGGCTTACCAGCAGCTAATGGGTTACCATTTTTACCAGTGGCCAATTGATAAGGAATTACGTTTGGTACTCCTGTGTGAAATGCTGGCCATAAGTCAACCGAGCGAGCTTTTCCTGGCCCTGGCAGCAACAAGGTCCCGAAAATCGCATCATCCAATGCTGTTCCATTTAAAGCTGGGTTACCTTTTAATCCATAAAGACCGTCTTTTCCATAACCAAAATCGAATCCTTGCAAGGATGCCTTTTGAATCCTAAGCTTAGACATTGCTGGAACGGCACTTCCAAAAAGTCTGTCGTCCATGTATAAAGCAAGCTCCGGATTAAAAAAGAAACCATCCAACAAAGTGTCTGCGATTTCTTGATAAGGAGTTAATCCATTCCAATAATCTTTAAATCCTATTGGAATAACAGCTTCATTGGTCAATGGCATACCTAATCTTGAAACTTGAATAAAGTCTCCACTAAAAGATTCAGATCCCGCGCTTAAAGTGCGGATTTGAGGTCTACTGGCGGAAGCCCAAACACCGATGACATAATTTGGATCCAGAATGTTTGCAGGAGAACCCACTCCTGTTTTTCTCAATGCAGTGATCGGAATTTGCAAAGCAATGGTACTTACATTAAGACAGGCTATTCCATCTCTAGGTTTTCCATTTTGGCGAGGGAGATTTCCTAAATCAAAAACTCCGCCCAAATCAACAAAAAACGGGTCATCGCTTGGCCCGCAAAACACCTTCATACCATCGTTTGTCGTTTGGATTGCACTTGACATCAAACTAGCGTAATTGGTATTGAGTCCGGCTCCTCCACTGATGGATCGGGCCCCAATGTTATTGGGAGGAACAACACCCTGCGCAATCACAGTTGTAAAACTCAATCCACCATCTCTACTGACCTCCAATCGGTAGGTGGTTTTTAAGTTTTGCTTGCCCAGCCTAATGTTGAAGAAGGTGGTTGGATCTTCATTCACTTGACTAAATGTAAAACGATATGTAATTTCATCACCCGGTTTGGAGGCATCGTTGTCAATGTGAATTTCATAACGGATGTTGGTGCCAAAACTGTAATAATTAGGTCCTCCATGTGGTAATTGCAATGGCACATAAGTTGCAATAATGGTAATAAAATCAGGATTGTCAGGGCTCCTGAAGGCATAAAGGTCGACATTGTCCGCAAGAGGATCATTGGCAATTAATGGTGCCTCTCGATGACTCGAAGCTTGAAGGCCTGTAAAGGCTAGTAAATAAAACGCTAAAAGGAAAATTTTCTGTAACATAATATTGTGTTTTCTTTAGTTACGCACCAAACTCAAGTTTGGATTTGTTTAAAGTTAAAATTCCAAAAATCTTTTACCTTAGCATGGAATTACAGGATGAAAGACCAAAAAGAAGCCGTACTTAATCAGTTCATGGAGCTTCGGGAAGCCCATCCCAAACAAGCTCTCAAATTGTTAATGGACACTTATGGTGATGCTATGAATGGTATCGTGGGTAAGATTTTGATTCGGGAAGATCTAGTAGAAGATGCATTACAAATTGGATTTACCAAAATTTGGAAAAATTTGCAGGAGTACAGCCCCGAGAAAAGCTCCCTTTTCACCTGGCTCCTGAGCATATTTAGAAATACGGCCATTGACATTTTACGAAAAGAAAATAACCGTAAAATCCAAGCGATCGATTCAAGCGTATATGATAGTATAAACTTTAGCGTTCAACCAAATATCGGTGATAGTGGTTTGATGCAAAAGATAAACTCATTGGATACGAAATACAAAGATTTGATTGAACTAATATATCTACAAGGTTATACCCAACAAGAAGTTTCTGACGAATTTAAAATTCCATTAGGTACTATAAAAACAAGGATAAGTACCGCTATTAAATTATTAAGAAATGCGCTTAATCTTTTAATTATATTTATTATAGCTCGTTAAATGTGAAAGAATTACTCGACATAAAAAAGTATATTGAATCAGGAATACTGGAAGAGTATGCCTTGGGCCTTACAAGTCAAGAGCAAAATATTGAAATATTAGAAAATTTAAAAAAGTATCCAGAACTTTCAAAAGAATTATCTCAAATAGAAGATTCTTTGGAAGCTTATTCTAATTTGTATGCTAAACCAATTTCTCCGGATCTTAAATCTAAAATATTAGAGAACATTTTTTCTGAAAAAAACAATATTCCTACACAAAATTTCTGGAAGAATAAATTTCCTTATCTTTTTTTTATAACAAGTTTTGCCGTATTGTGTATATGGTTGTACAATCTAAATCGAAACCTGCGAAATCAATTGAATCAAAGTATAAAAAGAAATAGTGAATTAATACGCCAAGCCAATCAAGATAGTCTAGCCATACTGGATTGCAATAATCAACTTAACTATTTTAAAAATTCGAATCTTCAACGAATTATTTTAAAGGGGATGCCAAAATCTCCAGAATCAATTGCTATGGTATATTATGATAGCGTCTCACAGAAATCGATATTAGATATTATTTCTCTTCCTAAACCTAGTCCGGAAAAACAGTACCAATTATGGGCCATCGTTTCAGGGAAGCCAGTGGATCTTGGTGTTTTAGATTTAAATGAAAAAACGAGAATGATGGAAATCAAATTTGTTGATAAGCCCCAAGCTTTTGCCATTACTCTAGAACCTAAAGGAGGACTTCCTGCGCCTACTATGGATCAGTTGTTCGTATTGGGGCAGATCTGATTCAAATTATATATGTTTAGATTGAGTCTAAAGTTAATTATAATTTGACCGGCTAAAATTAAATAATGATAATTTTTGAATTGAACATTTGAATTTTAAAATAAATTCATTCTCGAAGTTATTAAAAGAAATGGCATGATAAAAATTTCATTTTATCATTCTAATTTGGAATCAGTATGTAAAATTATATTATACGCACAAATTTGGTAAATTTACAAATTATTACTTTTGGAAAACATCCTATTTTTGCGCAAATTAATCAAAATATTTATTAATAGGTATTCTTTTTCGATTAGATCAAAGTTAAAATTCAAGAAATTATCTTTTGCTTAGTGTGTTTTGAAAACTAAATATGAATTGTAATTCAAAATTCTTTTATTAATAAGTCAATTTGATTCTTACAACGATTTTATATCGCATAGTCTCCTATTTAATTCAAAAAGTTTATTTGACAAAGAGCAGAAAAACATTTACTTTCTTTGCAATTAAATTGCTAGACATGACAAATCTTATTTTGGTAAGGGAAACATCTTATTTATTATTCCAATATTCGCTTTGATTTGCAGGGATGGTGAAAAAGTTAGATCGGGATAAAGAATTGAGATTAGAGTTGATGGTCGAGAATTTTTAAATTATTAATTATGAATGAATTTTAAGAAGAATGTTTTTATGCTTTTTTAATGACAATCGAGCTTTCTTCTATTTTAAGCTTTTACACAATCAACTTAAGTTAGAAGCAAATAATGAATACTTCTTTTTACAAGCCAAAGTATCAAATTGACTGGAAAAATTTAATAGACATATCTAAATTACTTAAAAGAATAGGCGATATGAAATTCGACTCTAAATTTGTATGGCGTCCAATGGTATAATAATGGGCATAAAGCCTCCAATATAGTGTTGATAGAAGCGAAAGAACGGAAACAAAGATTTACAATACGAGCTATGAAGACAACGCTGAAATTTTAAAATGTCATCCATATTTAAAAGTAATAAAGTCGGAACATGGAATGGAAATTGCTATTAATGAATTGATAAGGTGATTTATGCAAAATGAGTTTTACCTTGCGGTTCTATTGAGCAAAGGCTGAATAGACTTAACTGTTAATATTGTTTCATTTATTTAGCATAATTATTTTAAATGGATTAACTTTGATTTAATCAATAACAGCAAGTAGTTAGAAGTCGAAATTATATAACAGATCAATAAGAGCCTGCAAACATCAACCTCCTTTATAGATATTGAATTTATTAACCAATATATTTATATTTTTTGCTAAATTCGGTTTTCGTAGATATGAAAATATATAAAATTCATTTCTAAAATCATAGAATATGCTCACAGACATCCATCCCAAATTACCCATGCGCAATAAAGCTATAACAAGGGAGTTTTACTTAAACAAACTGAAATTCCAGGAATTTGGAGATGCGGATTATGAGGGTTACCTGATGGTGCAGAGAGATAGAATTCAAATTCACTTTTTTGAGTTTAGGGAACTTGACCCCAATATTAATTATGGCCAAATTTACATTAGGACAGATGACATTCAAAAACTATATCAATCATTGATGGACAACAAAGTGAACATTCATCCACAAGGATCTTTGCAAAAGAAGCCTTGGGGTCAACAAGAATTTTCCGTACTCGATCCCGACCACAATTTAATTACCTTCGGGCAAAGTATTTGATGCATGAAATAATTTTTAAATCAAAGCGGAACATTATTTTTATTTTGCCTAAAATTAGAGATTCCTATTTGATCTGACTAAAAATGTAAAAGTAAAATGAATACTGAAATAAAAACGGTTGAAGAATATATAGCAGGTTTTCCGGAAGAAGTAAAAGAGAAATTGGAAAAGATCAGAAAGATCATTAAAGACCAGGCACCGGGTGCCGTAGAAAATATTTCTTATGGCATGCCGGCCTACAAGATCAACAAAAAACCATTGATTTATTTTGCCGGATTCAAGCATCATATTGGATTGTATGCGACCCCTTCCGGGCATGATGCATTCAAGCAACAATTAAGTGCATATAAACAAGGGAAAGGTTCGGTCCAGTTTCCACTGGACGGTCCAATCCCATATGACTTAATCAAGAAAATTGTTGCATTCAGGGTGAAAGAAAACAATCAACTGAAATAGGTAAATAAAATAACTTTTGGTTGGTTGAATTATTAAGTGTAAATAAGCACTTCTTTATTTCCGTCCGAATCTTTTAACGCCCTGTACATACCCTCCGTATTGAAACTAAGACATACATTACCTGAATGGTCTACTCCTATAAGGCCACCGTCTCCACCAATCGAAGGAAGGATATCCTGAACAACTTTTTCACAAGCATCATGAAGGCTAAGGCGTTGATATTTCATCAGGGCATGTACATGAAATGCTGCATTGATGCGAATAAAATATTCTCCTGATCCGGTGCAAGAGATGGCACAGGAAGAATTATCTGCATAAGTGCCTGCACCGAGCATAGGGGTATCTCCAATGCGTCCAAACTTTTTATTGGTCATTCCTCCTGTCGAAGTTGCAGCGGCAAGATTTCCATGGCGGTCACGGGCTACAGCCCCTACTGTACCAAACTTATGCTCTTTAACGGAAATGTGGTCAAGCATAATTTCTTCACTCCCTTTTACGGACAACCATTGTTGATATCGAAACTCATCGTAAAAGTATTCTGTAGGCTGAAATTCCACCTGATGTGATTTGGCAAATTCTTCGGCACCTTCTCCTGCAAGAAAAACATGGCTGCTTTGATCCATGACCAGTCGTGCCAGATGAATGGGATTCTTTACATTTCGGAGCATCGCCACCGCACCTCCATCGAGATTACAACCATCCATGATGGAAGCATCCATTTCATGCTTCCCATCAAAAGTAAAAACGGATCCACGACCGGCATTAAACAGTGGACAATCCTCAAGAATGCTGACTGACTTCTCTACTGCATCCAGTGCAGAGCCTCCCTTGTGAAGAATTTCGAATCCGGATTCGAGTGCTTCTTCCAAAGCCATTAAATACTGACTTTCCTTTTCCGGAGACATATCTGATCGCAGGATGGTTCCGGCTCCGCCGTGTAAAGCAAGGGAATGTTTAAGCATGGATAGTAGATTTGAATCAATTGCAAAAATAATCCAAATCCAAGAAGCCAATGGGAATAAATCCATGAAGATTACTCCTGAAAATTTTTATCATCACAATCCTGACTTCTCCAATTGTACATATCAATTCTCAGGAAGGGTGTTCTAAAATTTAAATGAGTTTTAATTCATTGTCTGATTGTTGACCGACCAACTTTAGTCGTGCATGTTATTTCTAAAATCCTAAACCAACATGAAGACCGCCCAGTTGTGTATAACCTGAATTTTTCTCCGGACCAAACCTTGCGGGTGCGACCAATTCAAAAAAGAAGACTGAATTGTTTTTTCTTTTGAATCCTTTGTTGATCAGTGGAGTGAAGCCAATTTGATTTACCGAATTTTCATATGCCAGTCTGAAACCAAAGGTCCAACCATTTCCTAAAGGATATAAAATTCCCGGGTGAAAAAGTAGATGCACTTGAATGGGAACTCCTGAATTGAAATAGGGTTTGATGACTGGAACAAATTCCAGATCAAATTTCAATTTACCGGCTGTATTAAAAGTTATGCCTACAGGAAATCCAATAAAGTAAAAATCATATTTATCAAGCGTAGTAAAATTACCCTTATTAGCAGCAAACATAATTTGTACCACTCCAACATGATACCCCGCTAAAACCGAAATAGGATCACTCATTTTCTTTTCACTTTCTTGAGCAATCACCTTGGTTGAAATAATACAAACCAATCCCATTAAAAGGTACATTAACTTCTTCATATATGCGATTTATTTTTCGATCAATATTTTTTATTTTACAATTAAGACAAAAATATCTTAAATAAAAATATCAAGATAGTTTTTTGTAAAATTTATTTACAATCAAACTCAATTCTAAATTGTGAGTGCATGGTGGCTCCGACTTTGCGCAACATCTGAATTAGAATTTAGAAATTTTGAATGGTTTAATTGAAGATATTATGATACCTGAAATCAAAAAAGTTACCATCTCTTTTGCTGCAATAAAAAAGCCGGCTTCCATTGAAGGAAGTCCGGCTCATCATTGCTTCGGTTAATATACTGTTTATTTGATCACCGCGAATTTTCGCAACATTTTAGTTCCATTTGTTTGGTCCAAACTTAATAAGTAGTATCCTTCTGACCAATTTCGGACATCAATGATTTGTTGTTGACCTGTACAGGCGGTCGAGAAAACCAATCTGCCTCTAGCATCAAATACATTGATCTGCCCGTTTGCATGGCCAGTTGTTTTAATTTGTAATTCCTCCCTGGCTGGGTTAGGGTAAATCAACAAATCATTTTTGGGTTCTAAAGTGATCTCTCCCAGATCAGCTCCTGAACCAATGGATCTTTCATTCAGCACGTCCAAACAGTTTTCTACACATTTGAGTTGTTCAGCAGCAGTGGATGATTTGAGATTAGATGTGGGATTTCCAACCAGTGTTTGTGGTTGAATAATTACACAATAATCCTCCACTTCTCCATAGCTGAAAGTACAGCATGGATTGGATGGATAACCACCATACGCCATCGAAACCCTCATTCTTGTGCTGCGCGTAGGACAGTTACAATTACCGGGTATGGTTATATTTCCACACAAAACTCCTGTACCGGTTCCATAAGCTACCAGTTCGTCGGTATCATAAAAATCGCCATCTGCATTATAATCTATCCATACTTTCCAATAAACCTGGTATGTTGGTCCTCCGAATCCCGGCGTAAGACATAAACTATACGTCTTTCCCCAATTATAAGTAGTACAAAGACTTGGGAAATAAGCATAACCACCATTATTTCCTGAGTTATTGTTAAGATTGCCCAGGCTGACTTTCTGGATCCAGGTGTAATTGCTCCACTGACCTCTGGATTCGCAATAATTTCCGGTGTTATTGCATTTTACAGTTACGTTAAAACTACAGGTGTCATGATAGGCACCCTGAGTCGCAACATAGGTAACCTTAGTTGTACCACAAGGGAAAAGAGATCCACAAGGAGGTCCGGCAATTTGTTTAACTTCATAACATGGCACTTCACAAATAAACTCACGCAGGCAGTCCGTATACTGATCATTCCAGGTTCCATCCGGCAGTAGTTCTCCATAATCCTGATCGCCATTGGCATTATTTGGCTGACCTGGATACCAGTTTGTAAAACTGAGCGGGCTGTTGTCCACCCATTCGAAAAAGCCCTCCACATTGCGATCGTGTAAGCCTATATAGGCAGTTGCACCCATGAGTTTGCTGGCAACATAGTTATTTTCAGCAGGGCTGTTCATCACAGCCAACATACCTCCATTCAGTTCACAAATGCGTTTTGCCTCCGTCCAGCTTGCTGGTTTTCTGGAGCAAAAGTATTTGCTTCCATTATAGGTACCCATATAGATAAAACCGGAAAGGGAGTCTTTGCAGGATCCACAGGACTGAACAGTTGGATGGTTCCAATTTACATACGCTCCGGGCAAATTTGGATCAATTCGATCTACCACGATGTCTGCCGGGCAGGTAATTTTTAATCCTGCACCCAATACGGTGATCGTAAAGGAATGATTGACGTAATTTCCACAGGCATCCCTGGCCGTGTAAACCACGTGGTGAATACCGGCGGTGAACTTTTGACCGGGGACATAATTGGAAGTAATCTGTACAAAACCTCCACAATTGTCGGTGGCAGTTGG
Organism: Candidatus Vicinibacter proximus; assembly: GCA_016713905.1. Lineage (NCBI taxonomy): Bacteria > Pseudomonadati > Bacteroidota > Saprospiria > Saprospirales > Saprospiraceae > Candidatus Vicinibacter > Candidatus Vicinibacter proximus. Next base: position 387,314 of record JADJOE010000002.1, on the reverse strand, counting down.
TGGCGTCCAGTTGACTGTAATTTCACAAGCTCCCCAGGCATCCACTGTTATATTGGGCGGACATGAATTCCATACAGGTGGAGTACGGTCATTTAGTTCTATTAACTGGTGACACTCATTGAAAAGTTTTGGATCATTTGGATCGGTAGCTTTCCAGATTCGGATAAATTTTTTGGCATTCGGACATGCTGAATAAATATTTAGTAAAGAATCGCGATAACTAAGGATTGGTGTTCCACAGGACGGATCAGACGGGCTAGCTTTAGCCTCTCCGGAAACATTAGGTCCACATTGTAGCACAGGGCATCCCAGGTAATTTGGTGGGCAATTAATGACCGGTGGTTTATTGCAACAATTGCTTAGAACAGTAATGGTAAAACTATGTTCGGCCGCATTTCCACAACCATCTGTTGCAGTATAAGTCACTTTGGTTATACCAATTGGGAAAACACTTCCTGAAGTATGACTACCTACAGGAGTCACTGCTCCGGCACAATCGTCAGTTGCGGTTGGAAAGTTCCAGTTGACAGTAGCTTTGCAATCGGTAGTATTGGTATAAACGGTCAGATTGGACGGACAACTGGTAAAACTAGGTGGGCTGTCATCCTTGAGTTCAACCAATTGCACACAGTTGGATTTTAACAATGCATTATTCGGATCGGTGGCAGTCCAAATTCGGATAATTCTTTTGGTACCGGGACATTTCCCCGGACTGATGGAATCAGCGTAGCTCACGATGGGATCAGCGCAGCCTGCTTGGCCTTTTGTAGCGGTTGCAAATCCACTGACCATTGGGTCGGTAGAAGTTCCCGGACAAGCTTTATAATCTGATGGACAGGTTATAATGGGTGAAACCTGACAACAGGTGGTCACCGTAATGCTGAATGAACAGCTGACAGTATTTCCACAATGATCGGTAGCTACATATTCAACTTTGGTATTGCCCTCCGGAAAAAGGCTCCCCGGGGGATGGGTGGCAACCAAAGATTTGATACCACACAGATCGGAAGCTACCGGTGGATTCCAGTTGACCATGGCCTTGCAATCAACTCCCGGACTGACAGTTACATCCGTCGGGCAATTGTTGAGTGATGGGAGACCTTTATCAATAAGTTCAATGTTTTGTTTACAGTGTGCCACCAACGAGGTATCAAAAGGATCTCTCGCGGTCCAGGTGCGTACCAGTTTTAAGGCTCCTTCACAAGGTCCTGTCGACAAAACTGAATCTTTGTAAAAAAGGACGGGGATGGCGCATTCAGGGCTTCCGGCAGTGACCCTTGGAGTACCTGCTTGATCCGGAAAAATACTATCCTTCGGACAACCTAAGAATGCAGGTGGACAAGTTATAGTCGGGGCTATTTTACAACAATTGCCACTGACGGTGATGTTGAATGAACAATAGGTAACATTCGCACAAAGATCTTCTGCTGTATAAGTAACCTTTGTAGTCCCTAATGGAAAAACATCCCCTGAAATATGGCTTACGGTTAAAAATAACTTGCCGCAATTGTCTGTTACGCTGGGCGGATTCCAGGACACGTTGGCTTTGCAATTTTGTTGGGCTGCAACGGTAATATCCGGAGGACAATTGATAATTGCAGGTGCCACGGAATCAGATAAAACAATCGATTGCATGCAGGAAGAATTCAACAATGGATCCTGAGGATCTGTAGCAGTCCAAACCCTGTTGATTTCGATGGCTCCGGCACAGGGGCCTTGAGAAACAATCATGTCAGAATAGGTGACAATAGGTTGATTGCATCCTGGCCCACCGGGTTCACCAATTGCAAAACCTGTATTATTCGGTAAAGTAGAAGCTCCCGGGCACGCAACAAAAGCAGGAGGACAGGTAATTTTTGGAGGGTTGGTGCAGGCGTGAATTTTGAAAAGGGAAAATTTTGGCCACCAACGAGCCTGGGCATGGATTTCCGGATCAAACAAGATCATATTGGCAATGAATGCCAAATACGTTAAAAACAAGGGGAGTAGTTTTTTCATTAATTTGTATTTAGTTCGTTAAAAAATACGCTTTAAAAAAACCAAACCCCGATTCTGACATATACATGTCAGACATCATCCTGATTGAAATCGATTACAAGGTCCTAAATTTTATCGAATAAACGGAATTTAATTTTTTATCCGTTATTCCTAAAATTGTCATAAGATTTCTATTATTGACCAAAATAGATTTAAATGCAAGCCTCTTCTTGAAATGTATTTAAATAGATCCAAATATTAATATATATGTCAAAAATCAATGTAAAGGACACAGAAATCACGATTCTATCTGTTGAGGAGCGGGATTATATTTCGCTAACAGATATGGCAAACGCCAAAGAAAGCGAAAGTCGTGCAGCAGACATCATCAAAAACTGGATAAGAACCCGTTATACGCTTGAATTTTTAGGAACTTGGGAGCAAATTAACAACCCCAATTTTAAAGTGGTGGAATTTGACCACTTTAAAACTCAAGCAGGTTAGCCGAGTTTTGTGCTGAGTGTTTCAGAATGGATAGAAAAAACCAATGCCATTGGAATCATTGTAAGAAAAGGCAAATATGGAGGAACGTATGCCCAAAAGGACATTGCTTTTGAGTTTGGCTCTGCAATTAGCGTTCCTTTCAAATTATATCTAATAACCGAGTACCAAAGACTAAAGGAGGAAGAATATAAACAGCTTGGTTGGACATCTAAACGAGAATTAGCAAAACTCAATTACCATATTCATACAGACGCAATCAAACATAATCTAATTCCAATAGAGCTCTCCACTTAACAGACATCAATAATATATGCCAATGAAGCAGATGTATTAAATGTAGCTATGTTTGGAATAACGGCAAAACAGTGGCGGAAAGCAAATCCAGACCTTAAAGGAAATATCCGTGATTATGCAACAATCAATGAACTGATTTGCCTCTCAAATATGGAAAACCTAAACGCAGTATTCATCAACGAAAAAACACCGCAAAAAGAGCGATTAATAAAGTTGAACAAAATAGCTATTCAACAAATGAGCATCTTGCAAGACGTGGACAAACGAAAGTTATTGAAATAGCAATAACTTTAACCCACTGCATTTCTTAGTACAATTGCAGTTTTTTCAAATGCCCAAAGCCAAACAAAAAACTTCAAAAGAGCTAACAATCCACTGCACCAAGACAGATACAAAATGACACGAAAAAACATAGCAGAAAAACAAGGTCGAAGTGCTAAAATCCCCTACAAGAAATTAGCCGTTCAATGGTTAAATGAAGCTATGTGCTTCGTAACAAATTTTGTGGTGGCAGACAGTTTTCGTCTCCGAAATAGCCTAATTCTTATAGCTACCGACTATTAGGCCAAAGTATCTTTCGAAGAATTATTTAATTGCATTTTACTCATTGCCAGCATCTGTCTGATGGTTTGTTCCATGTTTTCCGGACTTCCGTCCAGGAAAATGACATTACCTTGCCCATGTTCGGCAAAGTTCTTTACAGCTTCTGTCCACATGGAAAACATAATCAGTGAAGCATCCAAATTAGAGTCCTGCATCAGTTTGGCTGCATTGCTCATCCCTTTGGCAATTTCTTCTCTGAAGGAGGCAATTCCTTGTCCTCGGAGTTGAGCAGCCAGTTTTTCAGCTTCTGCAGAAATTTTGATAAAATTTCCTTCCGCTTCGGCGGCCTTGGTTTTGGTGATTAAGAGTGCCTGACCTTCGTTTTCTGCAGCAGCTTTAAGATTGTTGGATGCCACGACTTTGGCCATAGACCTCATCACCTCTTCATCAAAAGTGATGTCGTTGATTTGCAGATCAATCAGGTGATATCCCCATTCTTCTAATGTTTTATCCAAATGTTCTTTTACATTTTCGACAATTTCTCGTCTCAGGATCAATACTTCGGATTGACGTTTGATGGCTACAAATGCACGCACAGATCCTTCTACAGAACGAATCAGAGCTTGCATAAAATTTCTTTCATCAAAAAATTTGAAGGCTACATTTTTAATGGTCTCCTCCCGTTGGTCCAAAACTGAATACAACAACATAGCGGTAAAATTTACATTCGCCTGATCTATGGTGACGGCCTGAAATCCCAGTTCCACACTGCGGTTTTGGATGGAAATGCGTTTGTGAATTTGTTCGATGAATGGAATGCGTACATTCAATCCCGGACTCATAATGCGTTGGTATTTTCCAAAGATGGTTACCACACCAATGCTCCCCTGACTCACGGTAACAAAGGAAAATAACAGAAAAAGTATAAAAATTGAAAATAGAATAATAGTTGTTGGCTCCATGGTTTAGGTTTTGATACTAAACCCCAAGATAACCTAAATTAGTTTCGAGAGTTGAATTTTAATCGACTAACACAAATAATTTCCCTCTATAGGCAGCCTTCTCCCATGACCAAAAGCTTTGTTGGAAACTCTTAAGACCGGAGCAGATTGATGTCGTTTGAATTCTGCACGGTTCACCATTTTCAGAGACTTTAATACGACCTCTCTGTCAAAACCCATGGCTATGATTTCTTCCGGTCCTTTTCTTTGCTCTATGTATTGAAAAAGTATGGGATCAAGTACAGCGTATTCTGGAAGTGAGTCGCTGTCTTTTTGGCCGGGTCTGAGCTCGGCGGAAGGAGCTTTTTGAATGGAATTCAACGGAATGCGAATTCCATTTCGATTGATAAAATGGGCAAGTTGGTAAACCTCCGTTTTATACACATCTGCCAATACCGCAAGGCCTCCGCAAAGATCCCCATAAAGTGTTCCATATCCCACGGACATTTCACTTTTGTTGGTGGTATTTAAAAGTATATGACTGAATTTGTTGGAAAAGGCCATGAGCAACATTCCCCTGATTCTTGCCTGAATATTTTCTTCAGTCACATTGTGGGGCATATCTTTAAACCAGGGATTCAGAACCTCCAGATATCGGTCGTAGACTTCTTTGATGGCAATGATTTCATGGTGGATTCCTAAATTATCCGCAAGGTCTTTTGCATCCGCAACAGATCCTTCGGACGAATAATGAGATGGCATAAGCAATCCGGTAACATTTTTAGGTCCCAGCGCATCGGCAGCAAGTACAGCAGTTAATGCAGAATCGATCCCACCCGAAAGACCAAGGATTGCTTTTTTAAATCCCATTTTTTCAAAGTAATCACGAATGCCCAGGACAAGTGCCTGATAAATCAGGTCGAATTTATCTTTCTTTTGTTCCTGAATTTGTCCACCTTTTACTACTTCTTCCAGACTATAAATGCGAAGACATTCTTCAAAAAAGGGCATTTCGTCAAAGCAGTTTCCATCCGGTGACATCACCACAGACCCACCATCGAATAGGATGTCTGTCTGACCTCCGTAACAATTGGTGTAGAACATGGGTATTTTGTAACGCAACACATTGGCCCTGATGACTTCAAGACGGTCCTTTGCATGATCAAAACTGAAGGGGGAAGCCGATAGGTTCAGTATAAAATCGGGTCGCTGGTCCATCATTTCATCCAATGGACAAACTTTGTACAGTGGGTTTTCATTGCCTAGGTTCCAAATGTCTTCACATATGGTGAGGGCTATTTTTTTACCTTTAAATTCGACCGTTTGGAATTTATGGCTTGGTTCAAAATAACGGTATTCATCAAAAATATCATAGGTCGGGAGTAGCGTTTTATGGGCTATTTGTCTGACTTTACCTTCCACCAGAAAAAAAACAGAATTGTGCAGGTCTTTACCTTCAATCTCAGGATTTACTGTTGGGGCACCGACCACAATTGCAATACCATGGGACATTTTGCACAATTCGTTTACAACAGCCATCGATCTTCTGATGAAATCCTTAAATTCCAGAAAATCTCTCGGCGGATAGCCACAACTTGCCAATTCGCTGAAACAAATTAAATCGGCTCCCTGAGATTTAGCCTCGTTTACTGCTTTGGTCATCAATGCCAGGTTGCCATCAAAGTTGCCGATGTGATAATTTTGTTGAGAAAGTGCTATGCGCATGTTGTAACAATTGTGTGGTAAAAATAGCATTCCGGGAGGATCGAGTATCAATTATTCATGGTGCTTTGCATTTTTTGATGGAAATATCTACTTACCGGTTGAGGGTTAAATATAATTTACATTTTTGTGCATACCCATTTAAAAAACCGGTAAGTCTCAAACCAATGCATTAAAATTCTCATGAATAGGTTAATTTTGACCCATTATTGACATGGAAGGATTTCTTGTTTCAGCACGCAAATACAGGCCCCTTAAATGGTCTGACGTTATAGGTCAGGAGCACATCTCCAATACCTTGAAAAATGCTTTATCTCAGGGCCAGGTAGCACATGCCTTTCTTTTTACCGGCCCAAGGGGGGTAGGTAAGACTACTTGCGCAAGGATTTTGGCCAGGGTACTGAATTGTGAAAATCCAAGCCCTGAGTGGGAACCCTGTAATGTCTGCAAGACTTGTCAGGCATTTCAGGAAAACAATTCATTCAACATTATAGAACTCGATGCTGCTTCAAATAATGGAGTAGAGGATATGAGGGCTTTGGTAGAACAGGTTAGATACCAACCCCAATACGGAAAGTTTAAGATCTACATCATAGACGAGGTGCACATGTTGACCTCCTCTGCATTTAATGCTTTTTTGAAGACTCTGGAAGAGCCACCACCTTATGCAAAATTTATTCTGGCCACCACTGAAAAACATAAAATTATCCCAACCATCCTGAGTCGATGTCAGGTATATGATTTCAGAAGAATTCAGGTCAAAGACATCATCCATCAGTTGGAAAAAATTTGTGCGGTAGAATCCATTGAAGCAGATTCTGAAGCCTTATATTTAATTGCCCAAAAAGCCGATGGCGCAATGAGGGATGCTTTATCCATCTTCGACCGCATTACCAGCTTTTCGGGAAAGAAATTGAGCTACAAGGATGTAGCGGACAATCTGAATGTTCTGGATCAGGATTATTTTTTTAAGTTTTACGATGCTTTTCTACTTGAAGATGAGCAAACCGCTTTTCTTCTATACGACAAAATTCTAAAACTTGGTTTTGATTCCGAAGTTCTGCTGGAGGGTTTGGGTCTGCATGCCAGAAATCTTTTGGTCTGCAAAAGTCCGGAAATGGCCGCACTATTTGAAGGGAGCGAACATTCCAAATCAAGATATCTCTCACAGGCGCAGAACTACAGCAAATCTTTTCTGATGACTTGTCTCGAAAGTCTCAACGAATCTGAAATCAATATGGGTAGAGCGCGCAACAAGCGGCTTCATGTAGAGATATTGCTTAACAAACTTTGTCAATTCAGAAATTTAATCACTAAAGGAATCTCTACGACAACAGCACCAGCCCCTGAAAAAAAAACTTCTGAACTGAGCAAAGAGCAAATCCAAATTCCCCAAAACGTTCAACACAATTTTGAGTTAACAGATAAAGTACAGCAGACTGGACAGATTTCTAGTGTTCCTGTAGTTGTGTCCAATGAAAATCCGAAAACGACCCAGTTAGCTAACCAGACTACAACTGTGCCGGCTGCTTCCACGGATAAAGTGAGTAACCCAGGCCCTGCCGCAGTAAGTTCGATTCCCAGGTTGGCAGATCTTAAAATGATAAAGGAAAAGATTGCAAACGACGAAAGAATCCGACAGGAAAATAAAATGGAATTTTCTGAGGAAAGTGTTCGTATTTTCTGGGAAGGTTGCATCCAGGATCAAAAATCAAATTCACTACTCGCATATATGCGACAGGCAAAGGTTTTGATTGCAGAAAATCAGGTAAACTTTTTAGTTGGCTCTATACTTGCGCAGGAAGCCCTTAGATCTGAACTTAATCTGGAAGAAAAAATCAAATCTTTCTTTCGGGAGACAGGAATTCGGATGAGTGTTGAAATTGATCCCGAAATGGCGCAAAAGGAAGACCTCGTCAAACCAAAAGTACTTTATTCTGCCAAAGAAAAATGGGATTTATTGTATGCAGTAAATCCGGAAATTGAAGAACTCAGAAATGTGCTCGAGCTCAAAATTGATGAGGATTAATACTTTTTACGGCAGAACATTCTTATGCAAAACTTTCATTTTATTCTAAAAAAATTTGAAGAATTAAGTCCTTTTGAATTGTATGAAATCATAAGACTTAGAGTGGAGGTTTTTGTTGTCGAACAAAATTGTGTCTACCAGGATCTGGACTATAAAGATCTGCATGCCCATCACCTGATGCTATATGTAGAATCTGGGGAATTAGCTGCCTATACCCGATTGCTGCCACCAAAAATTTCGTATCCTGAATATCCATCCATTGGCAGAGTAGTTAGTGATTATAATTTTCGCAATCAGGGTTTCGGCAAGATTGTAATGGATGAATCTATGCGTCAAATGGAGAAACTTTTTCCAGGACAGCCGATTAAAATTTCTGCCCAATCGTATTTACTAAAATTTTATTCAGGCTTTGGATTTGTACCAGTGGGTGAAGAATATATGGAAGACAACATTCCACATACGGCTATGATTAAACATTGATCCTTTCGAGAATCGTTCCTGGATAAGGAAGGACCATCTTAGATGTTTAAAATTTTTCTTGCGGTATCCAGTAATTGGATGACTTCATCAGCATCCCTTCCCTGAGCATAGATCCTTAGAACAGGTTCAGTTCCTGAAGCCCGAAACATGAGCCAGTTGTCATGGTCAAAGTAATATTTATACCCATCTAGTTGCTCAAAGGATCGGGTGGTATAGCTACCCCATTGGACAATTGGACCGGAATTGAGAATATGCTTGACATTTTTCATTTGGTCAGGCCAGAGCTTAAGATCCAGACGGTCATAAGCAAATGGTCCAACGATGTCATAAATTTCCCGGATTAATTGAGTAATAGGTTTACCTGACAATGCTACAAATTCCAGTACCGTTAATGCAATCCAAATTCCATCCCGTTCCGGAATATGTCCCTTGATGGCCAGTCCACCTGATTCTTCACCGGCAACCAACACATCACCATCTATCATGTGTTCCGCGATGTATTTAAATCCGATTTTTGTGATCGTAGTTTTGAGATCAAAATAATCAGCAAGTTTTTTGACTTTGTTGGTGACAGAAAAGCTAACCACAACATCCCCTTTCATTTTTTTAATTCCTGCGAGGTAATAAAGCAACAAGAGGAGGATATGATGTGAATCAATTAAATTGCCTTCATCATCCAACATCGCCACACGGTCTGCATCTCCATCATTAGCTATGCCAAGGTACTTTCCGGGATTGGATTTTAAGAACCTTGAAATCTCCACAAGATTTTTTGGAATAGGTTCCGGAGGAATATCCATAAAACCTGGATTCCATTCGCAGTGAAAAGCTCTCAGATTCGGAAAAAGTTCTTTCATGACTTCTTGCCCGGCACCATACATGGCGTCATAAGCGACCGCTGTTTTTTTATGGATCTCATCGAGGTCAAAACGATTTCTAATGTGGGTAACATAACTATTCTGGAGAGGGATAACTGCAATCTGTCCCTGAGACAAATATTGTTCATACCGCTCAAGATGAGGTGCATATTCATCCGGAATCAATGCTTCAACTTCTTCAATTTGAGCAGGGGAAGTTGGCCCACCATATGAGGATTTTAGTTTGTAGCCATTATAGGAAGGAGGATTATGGCTGGCAGTAATTACGATTCCAAGATCCACTTTATGTTGAACAACCCCAAGAGATATCATTGGTGTACTGACGAAGCCGTCTGCGACAAACACTTTGATCCCATGTGATGCAAATACCCTGGCAGATTCTTCCAGAAATAAACGACCGCCAAACCTGCAATCATGACCAATCAGCGCAGATTTCAATTCGTTTTTCTTCATCCACAGAACGGTGCCCATACATACTCGTCGAAGATTTTCCAAAGTATAATCCTCAGCAATTATAGCGCGCCAGCCATCGGTTCCAAATTTTATCTGTGCAGGTTTATTCATTCATGAATGATTTTCTCCCTCAAAGATATCAGGATCCCGACAAATTGCATATTTCTAGACATATTAAAAAATAATTATATATATTCGTGCGATTTTAATATGATTACAGATAATTATCGACAAAAGGGTCTGAGGAAAAAGTTGGTGGCTGAATTGGTATCCAAAGGCATTAAAGACGAAATGGTATTGGAAGCCATTCTCAAAGTGCCAAGACATGCTTTTCTGGATAAAGCTTTTGAAGATTGGTCCTATAAAGACCAAGCCTTTCCAATTGATTGCGAACAAACCATATCACAACCTTATACAGTTGCTTTTCAAACCAGTTTGCTTAAAATCAGCAAAGGAGAAAAGGTTCTTGAGATAGGGCTTGGCTCCGGCTATCAGGCTTGTGTACTGTTTGAGATGGGGGCCAAAGTGTATTCCATTGAACGGCACAAATATTTACATGACAAGACCGCTGAAAGGTTGAAGCATCTTGGATATCTTGGCATACGTACTTTTTATGGTGATGGGTTTTTAGGTTTACCAAGGTTTGCCCCATTCGATAAAATACTTATTACTGCTGCTTGCCCCCACTTACCAACCGCGTTATTGAATCAGCTCAAACCCGGAGGACTCATGGTTTTGCCTCTAGAGACCGGACATGGGGTTCAAACCATGATCAGAGTTCATAAAGACACAAACGAAAATATTACAAAAGAGGACTTTGGGCACTTTAAATTTGTTCCAATGTTAAAGGGAACAGTATAAATATTAAAAAAAACTTAAAAAAAGAGGTATTATTTGGAACTTATATTATTATTGTAAAGTTTTTTATTTAGTATTTCATTCATTTCATTTCCAAGTTACACAAATCATGCTGGGTACTCGTACTTGCTGGCAACGGTAGGTCGATGTTGTTTATAACACATTATTAATTATAATAATATATATTTAATTAATAATATGTTTTAAAAGTGGATTTTATTACGCTTTAAATTTGAATATATGAAATATTTTTACAGTACATTTGTAGTTCATTGTCATGTATTTACTTTGTTTTTTGTAAAATTAATTTGTGCCAGCGTTTTAATTTTTCTCTTTGGGGGCATTGAGCTATTAGCTCAATTTAACCAAACAGAAAAACAAACAGAAAACACCCAGTGTGTAACTGAATTATATCATGATGAATTAGTGGCCTCTTTTGAAAGAAGGCGGGCAATAATCGAACAAAGAACCCGTAAAAGAGGTACCAGCGGTAATTTTGAAGTCCATTTTTATGTGGATACTTCCTACGAGAGAAGGCGAGTGGGTTCTTACAATAAAAATAATGAGGTCGTTGCCTACATGAATACCTTATCGAATAGCATCATCAATAAATTTAATATTGCTGCCCCTAACTGGGATGTCAACAAAGAACTCACGGTTACATTTTATGATTCACTTACCCCTTTCAGTTATGGAAATGGTATCGTAGAAACCTTGGAAAATTTTTTAGACTGGCTTATTGTCAATAATTTTCCTGGTGATGATGACATGTATATTTTCTATACTGGTAATTACTCGAATGTGGGGGTTACCTATTTAGGAACTTTATGTCTTCCGGGTGTAGCTTTGATGGGCTTTGTAAGCAGCCAGAATCCTAACGAAGCTTTATCTAGTCATGAATGGGTGGGGCATTCTTCGAATTCATTGCACTTCGACAGTGTAGCCAATGTAATGAAATCCACAAATGCCAGCTTTCCATGGCATATTCATTCATTGGGGGAGATAGAAGATTATCTTGATTTTTCAAGTTGTGTGGATAATTTTCAATCGCCACTTGGCATTCAGGATATTGAGTTTAGTGCGGTATGCGCTGCGGACGAATTATTAATGCGCTGGTCTGTTTACCAGGTGAATAAAGGCGACCGATTTTATATTCAATCCAGCCCTGATGGTGTTCTGTGGTATAATTTGCAGGAAGTCGAGTCCAATGAGGGATTATTTTATGAGACTCGTTTAAGAGCAAATACAAATGAAAAGGCCAATTTCAGAATTAAGTTGGAGAATAAATCTGGAACAGAAATTATTTCAAACTCAATTTTTTTAGACCCTTGCGAGCCAATCAAGGATTATTATCTTTTTAACCATACTCTTTACAATCCGGAACACAACGCCATCCAAATTATCAACTTAAATGGTGTAGAAATCCTTAGATCTAATGAAGAAGAATTGGATCTAGGTATCTTACAAGGTGAAATGTTTTATTTTATAAAATCCAATGGTAAAACAGATAAACTCTTTTTGCATTAAACAATTTTAGGATTAGTAAAGCCAACTTTAAAATTGAATGGCTCAATTTTTCAATTAATTTATCGGTTTCATATAAATTGTGATAGATATCTTTCAATATATTTTCTAACACCAATAAAAAGTTAATATCCATCAAGACCCTTGTTGGCAAAGATTTAATAGCGCTTGAAAATAAATGAGTCAACGAATAGTTGTAACAGATATTTTCCCTTCAAAAACTATTTTATTTTTTTAAGAAAAATTTCGATATCGTGCAAAAGATTAGATTCAGCATGATTGATTTTTCTTATTTGGGAGGCGATTTCCCTGCAAGTATGCATGATGTTTTCATGCGTAAGCCGATCAAAATGAGCTGCGTGTTCAAGTGCGTACTCTTTAAATTCATTTAGTGCGTCCTCAGAGCTGTATCCCTCCTCATCCAACCATTCAAAAATAGCTTCTGTTTCAATTCCACCATCTGTATCGAATTCATGTTTTTCATCATCAGTTTTTCTCCAAATTTTCTCTATTTCCTCGTGAAGTTTGTTGAATTCAGAAAGAGCTACGTTTCCATCAATTTTTGCGACAGCGTAAAAGAGGTAGGCTATTTTTTCATAAAATGCTTCCGGTTTACTCATATGGATCGATTTTTTTTGGTTTGCATCATTGTATTCAATATGTGTCAGCAACTTTGGTTGGTTGCAAATTTAGAATAAGTTTTTAGCTTTCTTAAGAATGCTTTATCTGGATTGAAGCTAAAACCTCAAATGGTTTTGGATCTGTTTGGTTATTTGCTCAAAAGCAATAGCTAATATCCTGTCCGCCAATGGAATTTAGTGTTAAGTCATAAACCTTAATAATTTTCAGAAACTATCAGTGAAGTAATTTTATTTTTATGTTGGCAGTGGGGTTTGGACCAAGTTGGGTATATTTTGCTCATTTCGATTATCTTCGCAAAAAAAATCCTAGCCATGTATTTTAATCTTTCAGAAGAGCATGAAGCAGTAAGACAAGCCGCACGAGACTTTGCCCAGCAGGAACTCTTGCCTGGCGTAATTGAGCGCGACACCCAAATGAAATTCCCAACCGAACAGGTCAAGAAAATGGGCGAAATGGGATTTCTCGGGATGATGGTTTCCCCGGAGTACGGTGGTGGTGGAATGGACACCATTTCCTATGTGTTGGCAATGGAAGAAATTTCCAAAGTAGACAATTCTTGTTCGGTGATTATGTCTGTCAACAATAGCTTGGTTTGCTGGGGAATTGAAAAAATGGGCACAGAGGCACAGAAACAGAAATATCTTCCAATTTTAGCTTCAGGTGAATGGATAGGATCCTTTTGTCTTTCGGAACCAGAGGCAGGCAGCGATGCCACGCAGCAAAAAACTACAGCCATTGATTGTGGAGATCACTACCTGTTGAATGGAACAAAAAACTGGATTACTAACGGTGGAAGCTCTTCTGTTCATTTGGTCATGGCCCAGTCTGATCCGGGATCAGGACATAAAGGGATATGTACTTTTATCGTAGAAACCTCATGGCCGGGTGTTGTGATTGGTGCTAAGGAAGATAAACTGGGAATCCGATCTTCAGATACCCACACCATACTATACAATGATGTTAAAGTACCCAAGGAAAACTTGCTGGGACCTCCGGGGAACGGATTTAAATTTGCCATGCAGACATTGACCGGAGGAAGGATAGGGATTGCCTCACAAGCCTTAGGTATAGCTTCCGGAGCCTATGAATTGGCTTTGAACTATTCCAAAGAAAGAAAAACATTTGGAAAACCAATCTCCCAGCATCAGGCGATTGCATTCAAATTAGCGGATATGGCCACTGAAATTGAAGCTGCCAGACTCATGGTACACCGTGCAGCATGGATGAAAGATCAGGGTATGGATTTTGGTGTGGCGGCATCTATGGCAAAACTTTTTGCTTCTGATGTTGCCATGAAACACACCGTCGAAGCAGTCCAGATCCACGGAGGATATGGCTTCGTAAAAGAGTATCATGTAGAGCGTCTCATGAGGGACGCCAAAATTACCCAGATCTATGAGGGAACTTCTGAGGTACAAAGAATGGTTGTATCCAGGGCTATACTCCAGGGTCAACTTTATCAACCCATGTGGAGCAGCCAATAAATAATGATAGAACAATCCTTACGCATCGGCACCTTTGCCGGAATCCCGGTGAAGATTCACTGGTCTTTTCTTTTCTTATTCGTGTATATTCTCGGCAGCGGACTAATGGCTGGAACCAGTCTGGACCTAATTGTGGTTGAAATGGTCTTCATGTTATGTATGTTTGTCTGTGTGGTGCTGCATGAATTTGGACATGCCCTCACTGCCCGTCGATACAATATCAAAACAGAAGACATTATACTTTTACCAATTGGCGGAGTGGCCAGATTGCGCAATATGCCGGAAAAACCTTCGCAGGAGCTTTGGGTAGCCTTGATGGGACCTGTAGTAAATCTGGTTATAGCGATTGTAATACTTATTTATCTGATGCTTCGTTATGGCACGGCCATATTGGCTCCTGATCTGGAAGTTCAAGAAAGCTTTTTGACCTGGCAAAATTTTATTCCCACCCTCATGGTGGCTAATATTTTTCTGATGATTTTTAATTTGATACCTGCATTTCCAATGGATGGAGGGCGTGTACTCAGAGCGTTACTTGCCATGAGATTAGGTCGATTGAGTGCCACCAAATGGGCAAGTAGAATAGGTCAATTTATATGTCTGTTGCTGATTGGTTATGGAATTTACCAGGAAGCCTGGGTTATGGTATTCATAGGGATCTTTATTTTTATGAGTGCGATGCAGGAATATAAAAGTGTAGCGATCGACGATGTCGTAAAAAATAAAACCATTGGCATGATGGCCAGAAAGGTAAATGTTTATTTACCGGACTACCAGACTCTTCAAGAATGTATGGATCTGGTCATTCGCAATGGATTGGCCAATTACCTGGTCATGGATCTGGAGGGAAATTATTGTGGTACCGTCTCCACGTATAAAATAGTAAAGCTTCACAAACAAAATCCTGAATTAAGGATAAAGGACATTTATCACCCGCAACTCATTTACATGAAGCCCTCGACACCATTGTTGGAGGCCATGCAGACTATACGTGGTGGACAGCCTGTTATTTTGATACAGGAGGAAGAAGGAGGTCTATCCTACATCGATGGAGAGGTTATTGAAAGATACATGATGCTGGAGGGTAGGACATAAACAATATTACCTTAGGATCATTTTTGAGTTCAAAGGCCTTTTAAAGAAATATTTAGATCCTCTTTATCAAATCTTCATCATTGTTACGTACAGAATTCACCCTGTTTGAAACTGTGTAAGTCTCCATCATTTCATCCGGAAAAGGCTTAACCATTTGGATTAATTCTTCACCGGAATGCTCTTCGGGATCCAGCCAAAGACGTTCTTCTTCCTGCAACAGCATGGCGGGCATTCTGTCATGAAGCGGTTTCATAAATTTGTTGGAAGGCAGAGTGATGATGCTGAAACTGAGGATGGTTTCACCCTTTTCGTTTTTCCAGCGGTCGTAGATGCCGGCCATACAAAATAATCCGAAGTCTTTAATGCCGATTCGATAGGGTATTTTCTCTTTACTGGAAAGTATTTTCCATTCGTAGAATCCATCCATTGGTACAAGGCATCTCCGGTGGAGAAGGGCTGATTTAAAGAATGGTTTTTCCAGGAGACCTTCAACTCTTGCATTGATCATTTTGGATCCAATTTTGGCATCTTTGGCCCATGAGGGAATTAGTCCCCATTGGACCGGCCTGAAATGGTCCGGGTCTTCCTGTAGAATGACAGGAAGCTTTTGCGTCGGTGCAATGTTGTAATTTGGTAGTGGATTGTAGCGTTCAAGATCCTCTGAATAGAAAGTGGATCCAAACCTTTTTTCTAGGTCTTTTTCAACTTTGGTCAAGGAACCCCTACCACACATGAAATGAAATCTCTATGCTCGAGACGGGCATTGGTGAAAGAAAGTTTACAGACCTTACTGCATTTTTACAAACGCAGCCTGACCTTTTGCTTTCAGATTTTTTACTGTTTTGTCGGCTGCTTCTCTGGAATCATATTGACCGGCAACTGCACGATAATACTCTTCATTTCCAAATACTTTTTTCGCTGCTGTGGAGTAGCCTAGACTTTTGAGCTTTGAAACTTGTTTTTCAGCATGGGAAGGCACTATAAAACTACCTGCCACCACATAATACTTACCTGATTTACTGGTTGTGGCTGAGGAAGAACTTTTTGCCATTTCTTTTGATTTAGCAGGAGCAGCAGTTTTTGTGGATTTATTGCTTTCAACAACCTTCGTTGATTTAGCTGCAGTGGTAGAAGATTTGCTTTCAGATTTGGTAGAATTTGCCAGATTTACGGAAGGCAAATCGTCAGAGCTTGTAGTGCTGCTTTTAACGGCTTTGCCATTATTGGAAACTGCTTTAGCAACCGGTGAGGTATTTTCTTTTGGTGTAGAAGCAGAACTATTATTTACATTTCCTGAATAATCGATTGAACCATTGTCCGGTTCAGTAATTCCAACCTGATTTGGTAATTCTCCGGTGAGACCAAGAATTACAGAATCTTCTGCGGTCATTGGAAGATTTTGTGAAGAAATGGCTGTATCCACAAACATGCTGTCCAGCATTTCTGTTGTAGGCTCCATATCTGTCGGGGTCTTGAATCTTTTATACATCATTACCGAGATGGCTACTACCAACAATACAAGCAGTAGATAAAGGAGCACGCGGATCAAATTCTTCATTTCCATAATATATTTTGATGCAAATATACAACATATTACAAATTATGAAAAAAAAGATATGTAAATTATCCGTTAATGTGCTTTTCCAAAAAAGCAAAGTGATGAGCCTATTTATATGATTTATTTTACGCTATTGCCATACGAAACCCATTCTATCATTTTGTAAAATTTGGATTTCCTTCAGTAAATCCGGTGATTCAGGTCAGCAAATTAATCCATTTCAAGAAAGAAATTTTACAAGTTAAAACTATGTTAAAATGAAAATTAACAAAAACAGTCGATCCGGCAATCTCGTTTCCGTTACAATTGAACATCAAAATTTAGTATTATGAGAGATTTATTATCATACGTTTTAGCCGGTCTTTTTGGAGGCCTTTTGGTTTTTGGCGGGATACAATATTATCCACCAGGTAGTGATGCTCTAAATGGAACAAAATCTAATTATGCTACAAAAGTCGCAGCTCAGGTAAATGAATACCCTAATGCTAATCCAACAGTTGGACCAGACTTTTCCATAGCTGCAGAGAAAGCACTTAACGTAGTGGTCCAGATCAATGCACAGGAAAGCGAACGTGTGGTCAAGCAAAAGGAATCTGAGCTTCAGCGTGACAATCCGTTTTTCAACCATCCTTTATTCAGGGATTTTGACATGCGTTCCTTCGGTTTTGGCATGCCTTATTATCAACAAAAAAAAGGTAGTGGAAGCGGGGTAATCATATCTAATGACGGATATGTAGTTACCAATAACCATGTTGTGGAATTTGCCGATGAAATCGAGGTAATTTTAAAAAATGGTAAAAGTTATAAGGCCCAAAAAATAGGAACTGACCCCCGTACCGACCTGGCAGTGCTTAAAATAGAAGAATCAGGATTACCGGTTCTCCAAATGGCAAATTCGGATCAGATAAAAGTGGGGGAATGGGTTCTTGCTGTGGGTAATCCATTTGGATACCTTACTTCAACGGTTACTGCAGGTATAGTAAGTGCCAAAGGGCGGGATTTGAATATTATTGATGAAAATCAAGAACAACAATATTTTTATGGACAGAAAGCACCAGAAAAAGGCATTGAGGAATTTATTCAGACAGATGCAGCAGTAAATCCGGGTAATAGTGGTGGTGCTTTGGTAGATGCGCAAGGAAGGCTGGTAGGAATAAATTCAGCAATTGCATCGAAGACCGGTTACTATAGTGGCTATTCTTTTGCCATACCAGTAAACCTTATGAATAAAGTTGTCAAGGAGCTTATGACCAATGGCACTTTTGAACGCGGAAAGCTTGGTGTAGTAGTTTCTGAAATTGATGAAGAAAGTATAAAAGAATTGAACCTTTCTTCAAAAGATGGAGTTGTAATAGAGAATCTCGAAGATAACAGCTCTGCAAAATATGCTGGTCTGCGTCAGAAAGATGTAATTGTTGGGGTTAATGACAAGCCGATAAAAAACTATGAAGATCTCCAGAAGGCAATTGGTTTGACCAAAGTTGGAGAAACCCTCAACATTAAGATCATCCGGGACGGTATGGCCAAAGAAATTGCGGTCAAGATTCGTAAAGGCGTGTAACAAGGTTTTTGTAGCTTTCTATAAAGTTGGTTTTTCGTTTTGTTTGAAGGTCCCGGTCAGTAATGACCGGGATTTTTTCATTTATGCCATGGGATGAAAGAATGTGAAAGAAGATTTTTTAGAATAAATATTCTTCCTACTTTTGTTTTGAACACCTAAAGTACAATGATGCATTTTTTTCGATCTTCCTCCGAAATAAGGAGGAAATTAGTTTATGCCGGTGAGGCATTGCTTGAGCTTTTCTACCCAAACTTATGCATGGTCTGTGGTGCAAGATCCCACTCAAAGGAAGAAATATTTTGTTTTAAATGTCAAGCGCTCTCCAGTCCAACTTCCCTGCACCTACACCCTGAAAATGAATTTACTGGACATTTTAAAGGGCGGGTAAATATACTTACTGGTGCCAGTTTGTACTATTATGTACCGGATGGCCTGGCGCATAAAATTCTTGAATTGATAAAGTATAGGAATAAACCGGAATTGGCAGAAGGGCTTGGCCAGTACTATGGCAAAATCCTAAGCGATGTCCCCTCTTACCGAGAAATTGATCTGGTAATTCCCGTACCGCTACATCCGAAAAGAGAATTGCTAAGAGGATACAATCAAAGTTTATTATTTGGAAGGGCAATAGCCAAAGAATTAAATGCAGAAATTTTACACAATGTTTTGATCCGATCCAGCAACACCAACACACAAACAGAAATGGATAGATTTCGCAGAAATGAAAATATGCGAAATGTATTTAGACTGATTAATCCGGATAGTATCCATCAAAAAAATATCTTATTGGTAGATGATGTACTTACCACTGGCGCTACCCTGGAATCATGTGCGATCGAATTGCTGAAAGGTTCTCCCAAAAGCATCTGTATGGCTACTATTGCGATGGGAAGGTGAGGAAAGTTGGAAATGAGTTAATTTGAAAATGAGCAAATGAGTTAATGACGAAGATTGCAAATAGTACTTGCTAAATTCCTCGTAAATTTCAAGCTAGGAAGCTCGAAATAACCGGGTTGTTGGAAGCTTCCCAGTGTTAAATTTACGAAGATCAAAAAGTGCACTTGATACACACGTCTTAATGAATTGGTTAATGTGAAAATTTGCAAATGAGCAAATTATGAAAGCGATTATTGAAAAGGTGGAATCATCAGTATACTTTTATGATGTAATACAAATAAGCCAAAATATCGCAATGCGATAATACTATAAGGCTGTAATGATAGAATGCTCTATTTTTGTCCCTCAAGAAAATATCAAATGAAATTAATAGGTTTAATGCGTGGGGTTCTTGTTGCATTTATTTTGATGGAGAATGTATTAAATGCTCAGGCTGCAAATGTTCTCAAACTTAATTCTCCAAATAATTTGATGGAATTAAAATTCTATCTGGATGAGCAAGGAAGCCCGCGGTATGGTTTCAAAGCAGAGGGTTTACCAATTATCAAAGACGGTGGATTAGGGATTCTTTTGAAGGATGCGATTGGTCTTGACAAGGATTTTGTGGTGGACAGTCATTATACTGTAGAAATGGATGACACTTGGACAACCGTATGGGGAGAAGAAAAGCAGATTAGAAATCATTACAGATCCTTACATATTAGACTCAAGCAAATTTTAGGACCAACAAAAAGGACTTTGATTCTAGAATTTAGATTGTTTGATGATGGTTTGGGATTTCGCTATATTTTTCCGGAAGATGGAAACCTTGGGCTTTTCACAATAAGTGATGAACTCACCACTTTTCCTTTGGATGCTGACCATGATGTATATTGGATTCCGGGCGACTATGACACCAACGAATACAGATACAGCCGGTCTAAACTAAGTCAGGTGCATGCACTGCAGTTTAGTGAAGACAATAACATTGCATTTAAACAATCGGTCCACGACAGCCTGGTTCAGACTCCATTGATGATGATTGCTGGAGATGGTTATTATCTTGCTTTTCATGAGGCTGCCTTGGTTCACTATCCTGCCATGAATCTTGAAATAGATCGGTATAAACTTGTTCTTAAGTCTCATCTGGTGCCGGATGTTTTGGGCAATAAGGCCTATTTGCAAGGTGGAGATAAGACGCCCTGGAGAGTTATATTATATGCTAAAAAAGCAAAGGATATTTTAACCAATAGAATCATACTTAATCTGAATGAACCCAGCAAAATTCCAGATCCATCCTTCATTAAGCCCGGCAAGTTTATCGGTGTTTGGTGGGAGATGCATGTGGGAAAAAGCAGTTGGAATTATTGGGATAAAAGCACGTCTCTATCTGCCAAATTCTGGAAACAGGCAAAGCACCATGGTGCCAACACCGCCAATGTTATCAGATATATCGATTTTGCGGCCAAACATGATATTCCTTATGTATTAGTGGAAGGATGGAATGAAGGATGGGAAGATTGGTTTGGTGCTTACAGGGAGCACATTTTTAGTTTTTCAAAGCCTTATCCTGATTTTGACATCAATGCGATCTCTGCTCGTGCTAAAGCCAAAAACGTGAAACTTATTATGCATCATGAGACTTCAGGGGCAGTAACGGATTATGAAAGACAGTTGGATACGGCCATCAGATTTATGATTCAACATGGTTATCCGGGCATAAAGGGTGGTTATGTGGGAAAAATAATTCCAAGGGGAGAACACCATGACGGACAATGGATGGTCGACCATTATGAGCGTGTAGCAAGTAAATTTGGATTGAACAAAATGACAGTGGATCTACATGAACCCGTAAGGCCCACAGGTCTTCACAGAACTTATCCAAATTGGTGGTCTAATGAAGCAGCTAGAGGCAACGAATTCAATGCCTGGAGTCGCGGTAATTTGCCGGAACACGAGACCATACTTCCCTTTACCAGATTATTGGGTGGTCCGATGGATTATACCCCGGGGATCTTTCAAATCAAGATGAATGTGTACGATTCATCCAAAAAAGAACAAGTACACACTACCCTCACCAAACAATTAGCCCTGTATGTTACACTTTACAGTCCCATCCAAATGGCTGCAGACCTGATTGAGAATTATGAAAAGCGTCCGGATGCCTTTAAATTTATCAAAGAGGTTCCTACCGACTGGGACACCACGGTTGTCCTGGATGCAGAGCCTGGAGATTATATATACGTCGCACGACGCGAGCGTAATGGCAAACAGTGGTATGTTGGGGCGATTACCGATGAACAGGAAAGGTTATTTGAACCGGATCTAAGTTTTCTGACTCCTGGAAAGAAATACAATATGATAATTTACAGAGATGGGGAAACTGCGGATTGGGAAAAAAATCCAATGAGCTATACCATTGACAAAAAAACCATTCGCTCTACCGAAAAATTAAAAATTCGCCTTGCACCCGGAGGAGGCTGCGCGATCCAGTTTACGCCTGCGGGAAGAAATTGATAATGGTGTAATGTAGGAGAATACAATATTTTTAAACGCTATAATCCTGCGGTTCTGGAATGCAATAATGGTATGACCGAAAGATCTCTGCCTTTGCCAGAGTATCGTGCATAGCAGGATTAGAAAGGGAGTTCTCCGCCCAATAGCGGACGTGTCCGCCTCTTGCCGGAACCCTGTCTGACGCTGCTAGCAGGCATGCGCGAAAGCGTCTAAATCATTTTAATAATGCGGGTATTGTGAAATTTGAAAATGGTATAATGAAATTAGTCCATTCCTCTATCCAAACTAGATAAGGTTTGTATTAATTTCTTGCCAAAGGAGGGAAAGTTAAGAAATTCAAGATTCGTATCAAATTCGTATATTTACGTATAAATACAAATCAAATGGACTTGACTGCGTTTAAATTCAATTTGGAATTGGACATGGAACTGATTAGACAACTCATTGTTTTTGAACGGTTTGATGCTATTTGGTCTAATTTAGAAAAGAGGTCAATGAATCAGCTCAGTGTTTTGAGGTCAAAAGCCACCACCCTATCTCTGGGTGCAGTTCTCAGATTAGAAGGATTTGATTGGTCAGAAGCCAGAATTGAGTCATTTTTGATGAACTACAATTTCAGGAAAGAGGATTCTTCAGATGTGCGAATTTTTGGTGGTTATGTACACGCAGAAAGCTATTTTTTGGAGAATTCACTGAATTTTGAGCTTAATGAACCCAGTTTAAAAGATCTTCAAAAAAACCTTTTGCAGTTTAGTCCGAAGGATGATTGGCATTGTGGGGATTATAAAAGAATAAACAACAATCTTGAAATCGTTCTTCCCGATGGAAGCAAGGAGCTTGTTTTTAGAGCAACCGAACCTGGTATCCATACCATTGAAGCAATGAAACAATTGTTTGATTGGTATTATGCTGACCAGAACACCATTGGAATTTTAAAAATTGCTATATTTATTTATGAATTTTTATGCATTCGTCCCTTTCAGGATGGCAATGGAAGATTGAGTTATTTGATCGTAAAAATATTGATGATGCAAAATAATTATAGTTGGTTTTCGTATTTGAGTTTTGAAAAGGAAATTGAGCAAAATCGACAAGAATATTTTACCATACTTAAGGATACTCAAAAGCACAGACCCGCAGAAAATATTATCGGTTGGTTGAAATTTTTTATGAGTTGTATGATTAATCTTCAGGATAACTTAAAAGGCAATATCCTAACCAAAACAATCACTACGAATCTCAGTGTAAAAGAAAAAAAGGTTTGTACAATAATCAAAGATAATCCAGGTATATGTTCTTCGGAAATATCAAAAATTTCCGGTATTCCATTACCCAGCATTAAAAAAATGCTTAAAAAATTAGTGATGCAAAAATTTATTTCAAAAGAAGGCATAGGAAAAGCCACCAACTATTGTTAGTTATAGTTTCCACATTTAAAATTTTCATCTATTTTTTTCATTAGAAACTAATGAGGTAGCGTTAGTAGATGAAATATTTTTGATTCGTTGTATTTTCTTAATTAAATCGAAATAATTCAGAGTAATGGATACCAATGGAAATATTTCTTTTTATTTTGAAAATCAATTACATTGATTGGATGATAAAAGTCATGTTCTAATATAATAAGGAACATTAAATACAATTCAAGACAAACTATACTTGAGTAAGAAATTTACCATGCTTAAACTGTATGCAGTACGTAATGGTAAAGGCGATTTGCTCAATCACTAAAATATTGTAACCATGAAAAAATTATTTTATGTTTTAGGATTTTTTTTGGTTTTGCTTGTATGGGTTTCGTGTGAGAAAGAGGACAGTTCGCCGAATACTCTGGGGGGAAGCACGGATATTCCACTAACGCCGGTCAATGGGGTATCGTCCGTGTTTGGCAGTTATGGCAACCAAAACATCAATGGTGGAAGTATTACTGTGGTCAAGAATGAAGATGGTTTGGTTACTTATAAAGCTCTTATTGATTTGAATCAATTCTCAAATGAGTTAAAACTCAAAGCTCTGAATTATTTAGCTCAACTTTCCAATTATTACAAGTTTGATACTGCCTTTACTCTTGCGCAGGATGGCAAGTTGAGTTTTGAATTCAAACTTAAAATAACCTCTGAAGGATATCAGGATTTCTTTATAGAAGGCAAACCTTGGGTTATTGGTAAATATGGGGATGGTGTGGGAACTAAGTACACCATTACGAATTCCAAGGGAGAGGAGTTAGTCAGGACCGTGACAGAAAAAACAGGATTAGATGAATGGCCGTTAGGGTTCTTTTATATTAAAACATCCAAAATCGAGCAGGACGCTCCAGCTGATGACCCTGTAATTTCTAAGGTAATATACAGGATAAATCACCGGTTCGGATTGGTCTATTTGGAGTATCAATTAAAGGATGGTACAACGCTTAAGTTAAGTGTGTTTGCACCGTTTGTATAGATTGACGATGGATTTGGCTGTGTAATTTAGATTTTTGAATAGTTAATTAGATTGCCTGATTTTAGAATCAGGTAAGGGTAATTTGGGTTTAGATTGTCTTGGGGTGATGCCACAACGTCACCCCATTTTAATTTTTTAAAATAAATTAATTCAACAAAGTAAGAGGTGTAGAATTCTTAGGAAAAATTAAATATGAAATTCAAATTTTAAAACAATTTTGGATTGGAAAACATATTTTGGTGAATAGAAATTATTTTCATTTACTAAAATATTAATTTTTGAATTCATTTTATTTGTCCGGACACATTTCCTTGGAAACTTTTAAAAATTCCTGATCTAGAAAAATTCGGTCTTCTCTTGAAATGTAAATGGAATCGTATAATTTCTTTTGAAGCAATTTGATTTGTTCTGCTTTCTCTTTTGTTTTTTGATGAAGAGGTTCGATAAGCGCGTTCATGGAATCCAGGAGAGGCCGAAAGTACTTTTGTTTTTCCGGAAATTGTAAAAGAGAATCTTCGGTGAATCTGATTTGGTCTGCCAGTTGGAATCTTTCTAACCTAAGTAGTTTTGCCTCGCAAAATAAAGTAGCAAGAAGTTTACTGTCCAGATCCGGACTCAGCGTTTTAGTTTGATGCTTACAGGAGAAGGAAGAAAGTAATAGTGACAAAAATAATGCCGCACCAATCCAAACAGGCATCCTGACGGATAAAGAAAAGTAACATAGATTCCTGATAGAAAGCAAGACAAAAACCGGTTTTATTCCGGCCATTGAATTTTTTTATTCACATTATCCCCGATGGAGCGTCCCATTTTTAGGCCGTTCAGATTATCGGTATTGTAATGTATGCCGCCGTACAGTCTTGAGTTGGCACATTCTTCTGCCATTTGATTAAAATTATCAAAATTTCTTACCGAAAAGCCGAATTGTAATTGTGTACGATCAGTGAAAGGATAAAAACCATCGCCATCTGTAAACATATCTGTAAAAATTCTTGCTCCTGCTGCTGCTTCTGTGGCATGTCCTGAAGTATAGGCAGGAAACGGTGGAGTGCCAATGACTGTGGCAAAACTGGCATCAATATTTTGCTTGATATAGCTTACAGGACGAATCAAAAAGTAATCATATTTCGTTTTCCAGCAAGCAATAAAAGCATCATTTTCTGCAATAGCGAGTTTAGCATAACCTATTGCACAGGTACCGAGGTTTGCATTGTTTTCTTCCAGTAGCTGCGTCATAATGTTAAACGTGTGACCAGTAGGAGTGCAGGTATTAAACGGATCATCGGCCCAAAATTTTGCTATTTCTTTTTGCTCGGAAGTAGCATTGGTTACGGTGTTATAAACCTGCATGGCTTCTTTATAAAATTCGGAAGTCACGACTGTTGAGTAAGCGGTGTGGGCTGCAGGCTGTCCTTCTGTGATATTGGCATTCAAAAAAGGTCTGTTTGAAGCCCAGCGAGGTGCCAGTGGATTTAAAGTTGCGCTGGTAGGTACCCAGGCACCATTATTTTTAGGCCAGGTATAAGGTAATTGAAAAGGGTCTACATAAGATTCATGACCACCGTCTGTTTTAGAATATTCAAAAATTGCAAGTGCAACAGCGTTGCCATATTCCTTGGATCGCTTAGCGATGGCCTCGGTGGTCTCCATAAGAAACTTATCGTACCATTTGGTCTCCAGGTCAAAGATCCTGTTTAGATTATCCTTACTGATCTTTTGCTCAAACATTTTCTTGATGATTTCACCAAGGGCATAATTAGCGACAATCCCCCAGTGATACTCCTGTCCAGTCTCCACGGCAGGGACAGATCCCGCAGAAAAGCCATTTAGCTGTCCGGTTAAACTTACAGGGGATTTCCATCCCTGAGCAATACTTTCATAGAGTGCTATTCCCGTGTAGCCGAAGGCTCTTGCGGCCTGCGGTGGAAAAAATCCCGCAGTTTCTTTAACAATGGTACATTCCAATTTAAACCACTCCTGAGTAACCAGTCCATCATAATCTGAAACGCTCTTAACTTCAGGTTTTACGGTTTCTTCTTTTTTACACTGGGAGACTAAGCAACACAAGGCTATAAGCCCTGTCAGAAGGAATAGTTTTTTCATTAGTTTAAATTTGAGTAATGCAAATATAATGCTTAAAACAGTGGAAGTCAATACCCAAGCTAAAAATGGCAAAATGCTATAATCTATAATGTTACATTGTGAATATCTAGCATGGATTATGGCGGTTTGCAACCGCGACATAAACAACGACTGCTTTGAGCCTCCCGACTTAAAGCTTGAAAGATGATCTCACATCCCAAGTAGTCTTCCTCCCTTCTCTTTTAAGAGAAGGGTCGGGGCCGTGCCCCCTATTTATTATGGGATGAGTTGAACGCGTCCCTCCGAGCCTAACTTAAGTCCATCCAACAGAGTAAAAATCGCAACTTCCTTTCCTCGTTAGTCTTAAGCGAGGAAGCATAAACAACCAGGGTTTCGTTTAGCCTCCCGCTTTAAAACTGGCGATTTTACAATCATTCAACTAACATTAACCCTTGGAAAGATCAGAACCAATGGTAATATTCTAAAGAGTGACACAATTAAAGGAGGTTCTGCGAATACATAAGTGATCACAGATTAAACTTAGACTGACCTTTTAACGCTATAGGCTTAAATATATTAAGTTTTACATGGCATGTATTGTCAAGGCTTATTTAAATTAAATTTCTTTGATCAAAGACTCAAATAAGTATGATAATTACTTCTATTAATCACCAGGATTTCATTGATTTTAAAGTGGTTTAAAAAAAGTTTTGGGAAATTGTATTTCTGATTTTTACTCCAATTGAATTCATAAGCGTCAATCATGCCACGTTCAAAGAAGTATATTCTATTTGATTCTATTTAAAATCTATAAGTTGTTTGAAAGTTGGCAAGTCAAAAAATTTTTACCCGTGTTATTCTCTTCATTCTTTTGTCTTTTGAAACAAAGGATATTAAAATGGAAGGAATTAACAAAATCCTGCTCATTTATTCCATATTTAGTCGGTTATTAGAGATTTAATATATAATCGAATTAATTTTTCTTAAGTTTGTCAATCTTTTAAAATGGAAAAGCTATTCTAAAATAGCATTTAACCATACAAATTAAGACCCATCTTTTTACTCATTGAAATAAAAATATTACAAAATGCATCATTCCCAGTTACCGAAAAATTTGTCAAATTACTTTATCATTAGATTAGGGCGTTTTTCAATTTGTCAACTTTTCATTTTGCTTTTATTTGCTGATATTACAATCGGAGCTACGGTTTCTAATGCCATAAAAAATTCATCTGCTACTACCATGATGGCTGATTATAGTATAAGTACAGTTGGAAATGTTATTGAAATTACAGACAACTCCAATAATTCTGATGTGCTTCTAGTGATTGAAAACGCTGCTAACATTGAGTTTAATGTGACTGGTACTACACGAACATTTTCCTTAAATGGAGGTATTGCAACCAATATGCCAGCTATAATTCCGCTCGCAGGAATTACCTCAATAATCGTTAACACAAAAGGAGGAAACGACAACATCAATTTTGGAGCTTTTACCAACAACGCACTTCCAAGTTTTACTGTAAATGGCGGAACTGGCGATGATGTGATCACTTTCTTTGGCAATATCAACTTTCAGGCAGGCGCTAATCTTGACCTAAACCTTCAAAACGATGATGCTCCTGTAGGGATGGATAGAATAATCATTTTGGGAGCTGTAAACTTGGTTCTTTCTGGGACTGGGACCGCAGATATAAAAGTTAGCAGATCAGTTATAGTTAATCTAGGGGCAAGTCTTGTCACTGAAAATGGGGACTTGACTGTAGAGGCAAATCAACAAGCTCCAACTACAGCTGGAAGTTTTTCAGCGGTAACAGTGGATAGAGGCTTACTTCAAGCAAATGGTTCCGGTAATGTCACCGTAAAAGGAAAGGGTGGTAGCACTGGCACAGCATTTAGCGTAGGTATCAGTGTAAACGGACCTAACGGGAAAATTGCCTCAGCATCCGGAAATGTAAATGTCACTGGTCATGGAGGAGGTACCGGTGCTTCTCTGGCCGATTTTGGTGTTGCGGTTCAATCATCCGGTATGATTTCGACCGGGGCCAATGGAACGATCTCTGTGACAGGTTATGGAGGAACTAACTCTTCTGGAAATTCAAATGGAGGTGTTTTGGTTAATACTGGTGGTTCAATTATTTCAACTAATGGCAGTACTACTGTAACTGGAACAGGAGGTGGCACAAGCACCAGTGCAAGCAATTATGGGGTCATCATCAATGACGCATCTTCAATTTCCTCAAGTGGAACTGGAAGTGTAACCGTAATAGGCAATGCTGGAACCACAACTGGAAATGATAATTTTGGGGTTTATGTAAACGCAGCTAACTCTAAAATTACTTCATCAGGAGGTAATGTCTCAGTAACTGGTCATGGTGGAGGATCTGGTGCTTCTCAATACGGTCATGGTGTTTTTGTGGACAATGGAGGACTCATATCTTCCGGAGGAAGCGGTACGGTGAGTGTTATGGGAACAGCTGGTACTCCGACAGGTAGTTTTAACTATGGCGTTTTTGTAGATAAAGCGAACTCCTTGGTTAGTTCAAATGGTGGAAATGTATCTATAACCGGACAAGGTGGGGGGACAGGTAATTCAGGCAATAATTTTGGAGTTGCAATTGGTACGCTCGGTAGAATAACTGCTGGGCTAAACGGTACAGTTACAGTTAACGGTACAGGTGGTAGCCCAACTGGCAATTTCAATACTGGTGTTTATGTAAACAGCGGTCATGCAAGTATCACATCATCGGGCGGAAATGTAAGTGTAACAGGCATCGGTGGTAGTTCCATTCCTGCTTCATCTTCTTCCGCAAATGCTGGGGTGTATATATTATCTTCCATCATCAATGCAGGTGGAAATGGTAACGTGGTGGTGCACGGCACAGGAGGTACCGGGGGAGTGAACAGTGGCACAGCTTATGGCGTTTTTTTAAATGGGTCTGCAGCTTCCATAAATTCCAACAATGGTAACGTTAGCGTTACCGGAATCGCAGGTGGATCAGGTACCACAAACTCCAATTACGGAATATTGGTAGAATCAGCGGCTACAATTACAGCAGGTGGCTCTGGCACAGTCACTTTAAATGGTACCGGTGGACCTTCAAATGGTGGTAACAACCATGGAATTTCAATCAGAAATGCAAACTCAAAAATCAGTTCTAATGGTGGAGCTGTCAATGTCACCGGGCAAGGAGGAGGTTCATCAAGTTCTCAACTTGACTTTGGAATAAATGTAGAATCAGGAGCTTCAATAACATCAGCGGGAACTGGTATGGTGACCGTTTTAGGTTCAGCTGGACAGGGTTCTGGAATTTTTAATGCCGGGGTAAGTGTGTCCGGAACCAATTCAGCAATTACTTCGGTCGGTGGAAATGTAAAGGTCACAGGCAATGGAGGTGGCTCAAGTGCCTCAGGAGCTAATATCGGCGTTGCTATCCAACAATCCGGAGGCATCTCTGCAGGAGGAAATGGCACTGTGGAAGTGATAGGATTTGGAGGAAGCAATTCCACCGGAAGCAATAACGCAGGTGTATTTTTAAATCTATCGGGAACTATCAATTCTTCAAATGGAAATGTAATCATCATGGGTACTGGAGGCGGATTAGGTAGTTCTGCAGGTAATTACGGAGTCTACGTCACTGATGCCTCGATTATTTCTGCAGGCGGAATAGGCACTGTCAATGTGCAAGGCACAGGGGGAACCGCGACAGGAAGTGACAACAACGGAGTTTTACTTGAAAAACCAAACTCTGTGATCACTTCTTCAGGTGGCAATGTTTCCGTGATTGGAATTGAAGGTGGAGGTTTGACGGCATTTGGGATTGTCACTCAGCTCACTGGAACGATCACAACTGCCGCCAATGGTGGTAATATCTCCCTGAGCGCTAATAGCATGAACATGCTAGCTGCAATAAGCACCAATGGAAGCAGCAGTGCAAGTATTTTTCCTTATACCAATGGTACAGCCATTGACCTGGGATCTGCATCTAACACTGTTGGTGGTCCACTGGTGTTGTCAGATACTGAACTAGACTTAATCAGCACGGGCACACTAATCATTGGTAACGCCAATGCTGGTAACATTACCATAAGTGCCAACATAACCCGCAGTCTTTCTACAAATATCCAACTAATCAGCAATGGAGACGTGCTTTTTACTGGCGGTGGAATCAATACTAACGGTGGTACGCTCTTGCTTGATCCCGCTAACGCTCCATACGCAGTTAAACCGACGTATACAGGCACAGATGTGACTGCTGGTATTTTGTCATTTGCCAGCGACTTGGCCATTCTCATTAGTGGTACTACACTTGGTGATGGTAGTGGTGCTACTTATAGCCAACTTGCAGTGCTTGGTTCTGTTAACCTTTCGGGAGTAAATCTTTTTTGTAGTGGCTCGTATGTGCCTGTCCATAATGACTCTTTTACTATTGTAAACAATGATGGTGTAGATGCTGTTATTGGAAATTTTACCGGTTTATCAGAAGGAGCATTCATCAGTAATTTCCTAGGCAGCGGATTAATGGCTACTATAACATATCTCGGAGGCGATGGCAATGATGTGGTAATTAAAATAAGCAATCCCATATTCAATGTTACGGATAACATCTATTATCCTTCAATGAATGCGGCATTAACATCTGGAACTACAGGTGATGGTGACATTTTAGAAATTCCATCCGGCACTTATTTAGAACCATGTATCACCATTAATAAATCCGTAACCATCAAACCAGTGGGCGGACCTGTTATTTTAAATTGTGTGATCATGAATGGCATGGGAAAAACAATGGTATTAGGAGGTAATTTTACAATCAATCAACTCACTTTAACAAATGGAAATATACGCACGAATGGTAATCAACTGAAGTGTGGAACCATTGCCGGAGGAAGTTCGGAATCTTATATCATTACAGATTGAGAAAGTATTAATGGTATAATGTTATAATGCTGTAATACTATAATTCTGTAATGGGGAAATGTAATATTTGAAAATCTAAGGAAAAGTAGGTTGCATTGAGCATCCCGGCTTGGTTTGAACCACCCATCTAAAAGCTTATTTATTACTTACAATAGACTGCAATTTCCTCCTTTTCCATCCTCCGTTTGTTTCAAGCGAGGACGCATGAAACAACCCTTTGGGTTGCTTTGAGGCTCCCGGCTTAAAGCTTGAAGCACTTCCCGAGCAGTCTTCCTCCCCCCTCTCTTTCAAGAGAGGGGCCCCAATTTATTGGGGGGTGAGTTGAACGTGTCGCGCTGAGCCTACTCTAATTAAATCCCTCAAAGTAAAAATCGCAACTTCCTTTTGCCCTTTAGCTTCAAGCGAGGACGCATGAAAAAACCCTTTCGGTTGCTTTGAGCCTCCCGGCTTAAAGCTTGAAGCACTTCCCGAGCAGTCTTCCTCCCCCCCCTCTCTTTCAAGAGAGGGGCCCCAATTTATTGGGGGGTGAGTTGAACGCGTCCCGCTGAGCCTATTCTAATTACATCCCACAGATTAAAAATCGCAACTTCCTTTTGCCCTATAGTTTCAAGCAGTGACGCATGAAACAACCCTTTCGGTTGCTTTGAGCCTCCCGGCTTAAAGCTAACGTACTGTTTACAAAAGAATGTTTAAGGTTCTTTTCACCCTCGGTATAATTGTTAAAATGTTGTAATGATATTTTCAGTAGAGGTAAAAAGGGTGCATTTCAATAATTATGACTCAATCACTCAAGTGAATAAGTCTTCCTTTATAAAACAACCAACCAATTTGAAATTTTGAATATATTTCAATAAATTTGTTTATGCTCCGGGTCTTTACTTTTAAAATCGGGAGGCAATGCAATGGCAGAAAGGAATAGAATTAGTTTACTTTTTCTACTGATGGTACCATTATGGCTTTCCACTGTCCACACACAAGTAATATATACTCCTAAAGATTCAATTGAAATTTATCGTTTGCTCAATGAAGCAGATGAGCTTGATTTTCAAGGAAAATTGGATGATGCTATTCGGATCATCAATAAGGCAAGGCAGATCAGTAAGGAGAGAAAAATGAAACGTGGAGAAGCGTATGCATGTTTGAAAATGGCTGATTTACTCTTGAAGAAAAGTGAATATGATAAGATAGAAGAAAATCTTAAAGAGGGATATCAATTAGGTTCATCCATTCACGATAGCTTGATCATGGGCTTGGCTTTTCTACAAAAATCTCAGTTTTTGAAAAGTTTAAATGATTTTGAGCAAGCGATTGTGGCTTCAAAATCCGGATTGCAGTACTTATCGTACAGAACAGACTCACTGTATATTGCACTGGCTTATAATGAAATCGGAATTAACTATGATAAATTGGGTGACTATGCAAATGCTGCAGAGAATTATCTTCATGCTCTTCGCATATTTGAGTCCATGGGTATTGAACAGGAGGTGGCGAATACTATCGGGAATCTTGCTGTAAGTTATTACCGTTTAAATAAACGCGAGGAGGCGGCCAATTTATTTAAAGAATCTCTTGCTATTCGTGAAAAAATTGGTGATGTAAAAGGTATTGCTGCAAACTTAGGAAATTTGGTAACTGTTTATTCATATATTTCTTTAGACACAGCATGGATATATCAAAAGAAAGCCATCCACTATGCAGAATTAAGTGGGATAAAAACTATGCAGGCACAGGTATATTCAAATTCTGCCACTTTATTGACCCGGCAAAATAAAAATACGGATGCTTTTGAATACCACGAAAAAGCAATTGAGATTTATAAGTTGACTGGTGATCAATACAAACTCACTTTACAATACATTCAGACTGCAGAGTTATCTGAAAAGATGGCGGATTCTTTACAATCAGAAATTTTTTATGAGAAAGCATATCTACTTGCAACCAAGCTTCAGAGCAAACCTTTATTGCAAGCACTATATTCCAGTAAGACAGGGTTTTATAAAAAGCATAATGATTTCAATAATGCCTTAAAATACATTCAATTGAATTATAACTACAGAGACAGTTTGTTCAATGAGAAAACAAAAACAAATGTCGAAGAACTTAAATTAAAATACGAAACTGAAAAAAAGGATCTGCAATTAGCCAAATTAAGTGCCGAGCAAAAACAAAGGGAACTTGAAATTGACAAGCAAAATAAACTGATGGAGATCAGTAATTTGCTTAACATAAAGGGGCAACAGGAAATTACCTTATTAAAACAAGATCAGGAAATTCAGTTGGGTCGCTATCAAAAAATAGAATCCGAAAAAACCAAACAGGAATTGATCAATCAATCCAATAACCGGCTATTGGAATTAACCAATCAAAACGTAAAAATTCTTGAACAGGATAAGCTCCTCAATGAAAGACAGATTCAGCGGCAACGAATATTAAGTCAAGTTTTGATAGGTTCTATTTTTATTTCCTTGGTGCTGGGCTTTTTATTATTTAACAGATATCAGTTAAAAAGAAAAATTGCCCAACAAAATAGCCTGCTGAAAATACGAAACAACATTGCAAAGGATTTACACGATGAAATTGGAAGTACACTTACAAGTATAAATATCCTTAGTTTAGTATCCAGTCAATCACTGGATAAGGATCCATCGCAAGCAAAGGAAATGTTAAATCAAATAACCCAACAAAGTAAGACGATACAGCAAAATATGAGCGATATTGTTTGGGCTATCAGACCTGATAATGAAAAAATTGAAGCACTTTCTGCCAGAATGAGGGAATTTTCAGGGAAAGTTTTGGAATCACAGAATATCAAAGTTTTTTTTGATGTGGATGAGGGATTATTGTCCAAGGCTCTTCCGGTTGAATCGCGTAAGGAGGTTTTACTTATTTTTAAAGAAGTGATCAACAACATTGTGAAGCATTCAGGTGCGGACACAGTACGCATCATTTGGAAGCAGACTAAAGCCAGCTATGAGTTGGAGATAACAGATAATGGGGAGTGGAAAGGCAAACTAGGTAGTACCGGTACCGGTATTAAAAGTATGCAAGAGCGAGCCATCTCTATAGGTGGAAGTTTTGAAATTCAACATGGAAATGAAGGAACTTATGTGCGTTTAAAAATACCCATCACATGATCATGTTAGGATTTGTTTGAAATGAATTGACTTACCTTTGGAAAAATTTAAATGAATGTCTGTAAGAATTATTATTTATGAGGACAGTGATCATTTAAGATCCAGCTTGTGTTCATTGTTTCAATGGAATAAAGAAATGGAGGTCATGCTTGCAAAACCTAATCCTTCTGAGGTATTAAAGGATATAGATGAATACAGACCTGATGTTATTCTCATGGATATAGACATGCCGGTAATCAATGGGATAGAAGCAGTAACATTATTGCGATCAAATAATTTAACCCTACCGATTATTATGTTGACTATTTTTGACGATAGTGAACATATTTACAATGCAATCTGTGCAGGTGCAAGTGGTTATTTATTAAAAAATGATTTTGAAAATATTATCTCTGCCATTAAAGATGTTTTAAACGGAGGGGCACCCATGACAGGAAGTGTAGCTCGTAAAGTATTGAATTCATTTGCTAGACCTTCAATAGTAAAGAAGGAAAATATTGAGCAACTTACCGAACGTGAAAATGAAATACTGCAAGAACTTGTAAAAGGTTGTAGTTATAAAATGATTGCGGATAAATTGGAACTAAGTATTGATACCATCAGAACACATATTAAGAAAATTTACAAAAAGTTACAGGTAAACAGCGCTACTGAAGCCATTTACAAGATCACAAATAAGTAGTTAGAATATTTTTTAGGTGAGAAATTTAAATTCAGCAAATCTAAGTTATTCGTATTTATTTTAGTGACCGGTATTTACCTGACACCTTAATTATTTTACTTCGTTAACTAATTTTTATATTATCAGCAGGAATAAAAAGTTGCATCACATCATCATGTGATGGTTAAACCTGCATTTAGACATGATCATGCTATGCCTGATTTTAAGTGGTGATTTTAAGGCATCCTAACTTTGTATCATCAAAAAATTTATAAAAATTTAAATTATGAAAAACAAGGTTTTGAATTCAGTGATGAGTTTTATGATCACCATAATATTTAGTTCGGTGAGTAGTCAGGTTATTATTCACAGTGAACAAAATTACAGAGGTACTCGACAGGCGATCTCTGCCGGTGATGGTACACGACTACCATTCAACGTAAGATCTATAACTATTCCGAGTGGATATTTGGTGATTATGGCCAATGAGGATGGGTGTACGGGTCTTTGTCAGTATTGGAGAAACATGGATGGTTCTGCAGGATTGTTAGGAGCCAGAGGATGTACCATAACAGTAAAAAGAATAGATGCTTCAGATGCAAGTCTTCGCATTTCTATTAAGACCGGAGGAGATGATTTAAGAAGTGGAAGCTATGCAATCTTTCACTGGCGTATAAATGGTGTCGGCAATCGATCCAATCGAATGGTTGGTGCTGGAGGTAGTCTTGCATCCAACTCAAGTCGTGATTTCACGATTTCTATACCCGGGGTTAGAATAGATCAAATTTTAGATATGGCACTATCCCACAGTGGACTTCCGGAACATAGAGGAAATATTTTCGAACATTATGACAATTGGGATGTGAATGAACTGCAAGTAAGCTACATAAGTCGATCTTATCCTGATGGATTGGTAGTTTATCGCGGTAATGGTGCGCCAATGGTTCGATTTACAGGAGAGAATAAGCGGTACCCAATTAATGTAACCGGCAGAGCCTGTAACTAATTTTTAAAAATCTATAAGCAATATTTATAAACGATTAAAATTTTAAATCATGAAAAATATCATTCAATTTTCAATGGCGGTATTGTTTAGTATTACACTAATTCAAGTGAGTTCCGCACAAAGTAAGATAACAACCAAAATAAAGGACACTCCTCTTACAGGACAGGATGCTCTGTTAAATCGAAAAATGACTGCGTTTAAACCAGAAGTCCACGGGTTTAAATTTGTGAATGACATTCATTGGGAATTACCACTCGCTTTGGTGGATGGTCCTGTGCTGGCAGGTGCTTGTGGAGGGATGGCTTACACCATGTTGGATTATTATAACGCAGGACGAACGATTCCTCAACAATCATACAGACCATTTAATGGCTCTCCATTGTCTAATTTTATAGAAGCCAGACAAAAGAAATCCATTATTTCCAATGCAGACAAGTGGGCGGAATTAATCAATAATCCTTTTGGCTGGAGAACCAGTGAATTTTTTAATTGGGGAATTCAAGGATTCAATGGAGGAAGGTTGCAGGAGCTGAAAGAAAGTATTGACGCGGGCAAACCTGCAGTCCTGGGACTTTTCAAGGCAGGTGGAGGAGGTGTAGTTTCTCATCATCAGGTGATTGCAATTGGATATCAGTTAGGTCGCTACAAAGGAGATTTGGGAAAATATAAAGAAGACTTTAAAATATTCATTTGTGATCCTAATTTTCCGAACCGAACAATGACTTTGATTCCAGATGTTGCAAGAAATTGTTATCATTATATAGAGGATGTTTCCTGTGAATGGATGACCTATTTCGTAGATAAAAAGTACAGCAGATCAATACCCCCGACCACAAATACTCAAGTTCTTTCCAAGGATGGAACTGTTCACGAATTATTATTGGAAATTTTTACCGGTGGTGATGATTTAAGAGGAGGAAATGACAATGTTCAGGCCATAGTTAATTTTAAGAATGGCACTTCGCAAAAATTTGAAAACATCAACAAAGGTGCCCGATGGATAAACCATTATTACCAGGTAGTGCCGATTGAATTGCAAAAAAGTGTTAAATGCGAACAAATCAAAAGTGTTGTCTTAAAAACAACTTTTGGTGGAGGCATAGGCGGAGACAATTGGAATGTGAATTCATTCAGAGTTTTTGCCCAGGAAGGAACTTATCAAAGAGAATTGTATAATGGAGCAGGGGATCCGCTAGTGCGTTTTGATGGCAACAACCGACCTTTTGAGGCAAGTATTGTAATTCGTTAATATTAAAATCTAATAAATTTCAAGACGCATATTTTCATTCATCCATATTATTTCATTTCCTACTTTAAAATTATACCAATGAAAAATTTAGCAAACCTGCATTTCAGGTTAATGATTATGATGACATTTATGGTCGTAAACATTTATTGTTCGCAAGCACAGAATAAGATCGAACAAAAAATGGATAAAGCGGTATCGGCCACAGAAAAGATTCAGCAGAAAAGTCAGAAAGTACAGAATGGGAGTGTGGCTATGAATGAAAACATGCAACAGGCCGGGGAAGGGATCAAATCTACTGTACAAAATGTCAAGGCCATTATAAAAATATTTGACCCGATCCGCGGACTTCATTTTAAAAATAAAAACAATGATGCAACAGAAAATACAAATGATGACCAATTGCCAGATCCCCCATCGGATCTTTCAGAACCATTGGAAGATAGTCCGACCGAAGTAAGTGAAACAGGATCCACCGCTGAACAATTTGAAGTACCGGAATCCGCTTCATATAACACAGATGGCTCAGCTAATCTGGGGAATCAAAACAACCAAAAATATGGTTGTTACCTGGACATGATGAGTGGTCTTATAATGGACGATGTGGACGCAGCCGGAAATACAAGCAGCGTCGATATTATTTTTACCGCAACGGATTATTACGGATCAGCGCCCATGTATGCATTGTTGACTCCGGCATACGTAAAAAATGACCATTTTGCAAATTACTATTTTAGGGGAAGCAACTATAAAGATGCAAACATACCGGTTAAATTATGGGAAGAAGTCAATGAAAGTGAGATTGCTTTAACTGCGCTCACATCGGATAAGTTTGAAAAAATCCAAAACAATAATCAATTATTGGCTGTGATCAAGCAGACCCCTGCCTTCAAAGACAAATTTGAAAGCCGAACTAAAATAAACGGAAAAGTATTTGCCATCAAGACAAAAATGCAAAATCGTGAGGCCTATGGATTAATGTTGGTTGAAGATCAATTTGGGACAACGGGTGCAAGCGGATATTTGAAGGTTAGACTAAAAGTTATGGGCTTTGATTCCAATGGAGACGGTAATCCGGATGCAAATCTGTACAAGTAAAAATCTTGCTGTAGCACACTACAAATTTTCCCAGTTTGCAACCTCGACTCTTTACGATCCTGATCATGGAGATAGTCGAGGTTTGCAATCTCAAACACCCTGCGATCAAAGTTTTTAACTTAAAAACGCAATATCAAATCGGTTGCTTTGAGCCTCCCGGCTTAAAGCTTACGCACTACTTACAAAGGAAAGCAAGAACCTCCTTTTCCAGCCTCCGTCAGTTTCAAGCGAAGACGCATGAAACAACCCTCTCGGTTGCTTTGAGCCTCCCGGCTTAAAGCTTACGCACTACTTACAAAGGAAAGCAAGAACCTCCTTTTCCAGCCTCCGTCAGTTTCAAGCGAAGACGCATGAAACAACCCTTTCGGTTGCTTTGAGCTCCCAGACTTAAAACTAAAATGAAAAGAAAAAGAAAAAGTCGGGATTGTCCTTCTAATCGCCAGGACGAACGTAAATTATTTCATTAACTTTTGAGGCTTAATAATGAAATCTGCATTGGATAATATGTATTCTGTCCTCATAAACTGCATAGACCAGTCGATGTTCGGTATCAATTCTTCGTGAATAATAGCCTGCCAGATTTGATTTTAGAGATTCAGGTTTGCCGATACCAGCAAAAGGGTCTCTTTGAATGTCGACGATTAATTTGTTGATTCGTTTGAGGGTATTTTTGTCATTCAATTGCCAATAAAGATAGTCTTCCCAGGCGTCTTTGTCCCAACTAAGATCCTTCATGATCACTGATCAGTTTATGTTTTTTAAACTGTCCTTTTTTATCCCGTTTGATGGCTTCTGAGAGCCTTTTTCTGTTATTTTCTGTGCTGAGCAGGTGCAATGTTTCCTGCCAGCTATTGTATTCTTCCAGCGAGATGATTACCGCATTATCCTCACCCCTGGTAATAATAACCGTCTCGTGGTCATCTACAACAGAATCCAGTACAGCTTTAAGATTAGACCTGAGCGTTGAATAATTTAAAACTTCCATATAGCGTAATTACGTACTTAATAACGTAAAGATAGTTAAATATTTTTAAAATAACATGGCTTAGTCAACATAATGCAATAATGATCGAGGTTTGCAACCGCGACAAAAACATCAATAGCAGCATCAAGGTTGCTTTGAGCCTCCCGGCTTAAAGCTTACGTACTGGTTAATAAAGGGTAGTAACAACCTCCTTTACGCCCCCGTCAGTTTCAAGCAAGGACGCATGAAACAACCCCGGGTTGCTTAAAGCCTCCCGCAGCATCATGGTTGCTTTGAGCCTCCTGGCTTAAAGCTTGAAGCACATCCCGAGTAGTCTTCCTCCCCCCTTCTCTTTCAAGAGAGGGGCCCCAATTTATTGGGGGGTGAATTGAACGTGTCCCGCTGAGCATACTGCAATTTTTTAGATGGTAACACATCTAGAGTAGTCTTCCCCCCTCTCTTTCAAGAGAGGGGCCCCAATTTATTGGTGGGTGAGTTGAACGCGTCCCGCTTAGCCCCTCCTCTTCCACCCACAAATTTCCACCAAACCCAAGGACAAAACCGTTCATCTTGTCCTTGAAAGCCTAAAAACAACCAAAAAACCACAAAAATCTACCATTTGGGAAGTTTCATATAAAAATAATTTACAAAATCGGCCTAAAATTCGTAGATTTTACTACTTTTGGTCCAAAGACTCGACCGGATCCTATTCGGAAGAGTGTTTGTTTTTTATACTTTAATAACTTTATTTTACTTAGAAAACTACAAAAACCAAAACTTCTATGCTTCATCCGTACAGATTTCAGGAACACGCACCGACGGTAAGCAGTCATTCTTTTGTACCAACCATTTCAATACTTCTTCAGCTACCTGCCTCAGGGTCAGGATCAACAAACCCTTTCAATACCTGCGTTTGTAGAGATGTATTCGGCACGAGTCATGAACAAAACCTAATCCAATGAACATCCAAAATTTTTTCAATAATGAGGACCACCCCTGTGTAAAAGTTGCACAGCCCTTCAATATGCCTACAAGTTCAAAATACCATAATCACCTGCCAGAAACCCTGGAAAAATCAGAATCAATGAAATCACATCCTCATCCCTCCTCAAAACAAAGTTTTATGAATTTACATCTACCCTCCATGCAGTTGAAAAACTTCAATGCACTTAGTTTGATCCTTGCCTTTTTGCTGAGCACAGGATTCACTTTTGCAAATGGCTACCATGCCGCTTCACCAAAACCTGCCGCAGCCCAGTTGCAGTATATTTTGGATCATGCAGCGGACGGTCAGATGATCGTATTGCCTGCTGTGGTGGAAGAGGTGTTGACGATCAGGTCCGGGGTGAGTCTGTTGACTTCCGGTACTTCCGTAGTGAAGGGCATTGTCATGGATGCACCGGGTAAAACCGCCAAACTTTTGGGCAATCTGAAAGTGGAAGGAACTCTTGAATTTAAAGACGGCATTTTGGATGCCGGCGAATATATTTTGGAAACCAAAGAAATTCTTGGTGCAGATGTAGACAGCTATTTAGTAATGGCTGTTCCACCTCCACCCCCAGGTTCACTAACCTTAAATGTACCTACTTCCGGGACAGTTGTATTTCCAATTGGCACGAACAGCGGTTTTACTCCGGTTACTGTTTCGGCTACAGCGGCCCATACCACCGACTTAATGACTGTTGCAGTCGCCGATAAGATGAATTTGTCAGACTTTACAGCACCAACTCCAGTGGGTCCTGCATTTGCTGAGTTTGAATGGAATGTTTCTGAGACCGTTAATGGAGGATCAGAAGTAAATCTTAAGTTTGAATTTCCCAATGACCCGAATAATTTATCAAACAGCGCTGCAGCAGTAGGCCACAACATCGGCGGCAGCTGGACAAATAAAAGTACGGATGTGTCAGGTGCGGGCCCATATACCACTACCAATGTAGGCCCATATACTACCTTTTCTCCATTTGGCGTATTTGGAATGTTCCCGGTTCATAATCTGACACTAGGACTGGATTATGGAACCATTCAGGCAGCGATTGATGCTGCTAACCCAAATGACGTGATTTTGTGTGATGCTGGAAGTTATACGGAGAATATTAATATTCATAAGCCCATTACTTTAAGAGGTCCTAATATGGGAATCCCTGGGATAGGTGTACGTGTGGCTGAAGCAATTCTGTTGAATTGCACCATAGATATTAACAATGCAGGAAACACAACTTTAGATGGATTACACATCTTAAGAAATGATGGAGCAGGTGGACCAGTCAATCAAATAGAATTAGATGGAGGTGGCATAAACACAGTGAAGAATTGTATTTTTGAAAGAAATGGTTCAAATACAGGTCAAAACATTCGTGCAATTGCCACTACTACAGCAGGAGGAAATAAAGTAATTTCTAATAATAAGATCTTTGGAGATGCATCTGGCGGATTATTTAGTGGACACAAGTCTTGGAATAGTGGGATTTATGTAGACCAGGGACCTTTTACGGTATCGATCACCGGCAATACATTTTTGAATTGTCGCACTGCAATGAACATCGATGACATGAATGCAAATGTTACTGTAAGTGGTAATACTTTAAACAACAATGGCACGCATATAAGTTTTGGTGGAGCAGCATCAGGTGGATCTTTTGTACTAGGTGCAAATGATTTTATCAACAACGCAGCATCCACGATGGTTAATCTCAGTGGTGCTTTGAGTACCTTACGAATCGATATCACCTCATCCACTTTAGGGGGAGTTGCTTTTGGTGCTTTAAGCAATGCACAACTCTTTGAAGTGGAAGCTAGAATGGCTCATAAGGAGGTTACTTCAAGTAAAAAAGGTAAGGTTACGTACGTTGCTAATACACAATATGTAAATAATTTTGTAGGAAAAATTGATGTAATAAATAATTCAGTAAAGTATGCTGAAGTTGGGAACATCATAAACCTTCAATCTGGGACATATACACAGCGAGTAGTGATAGACAAAGGTTTGACCTTGCAAGGTTTAGATAGTGCTACATGCATTTTAGATGGAACAGGGTTGGGAAGTGGAAGCGGTATCGCCATCAATGGAGGAGTCACTAATGTGAGCATAAAGGAAATGAGAATTCAAAATTTTACCGGCACCTCTGGAAATTCGACCGCAGCTATTTTTGCTACAAGCTCAAATAATGATCTTACCATTCATAGGGTAACGGTTCAAAATAATCCATCCAATCATGGCATTTTTGGAGGAGCTTTATCTGGCATTAATAATGTGTCGATAACTAATTCTCGAGTTATTAATCATGGACCTGGACTTCGCGGTATTGTATTATGGGATGGATTAAAAACCAATATTACAATTTCCAATAATTTAGTATCAAACAACTCTTGTTGTGGTATTGAATTACAGGATGGCGACGCATCAGGCGTTACTGTTACAGGAAACACTCTTGACATTGGTGGAGGAGATAATGCCATTGGTTTAACCGGTTTAAATTTTTCTGTCGGAGCAAATTTGGTCAACAATAATACAATCACAGGTGGAGGTCGTTTTGGCATCGAAATTAAGAATCCTTCAGGTGGGGTAACTGTTTCCGGCAATAATGTAAAATTAATAACGGAAAATACTGATATGCGTGATCGTGCAGGTATAGCAGTCTTTCGTCGTGGTGTGCTATATAATAATGTCGATATTCCAAATGGAGTTGTTGTTTCTGGAAATACTGTTGAGGATTATCGCCAATCCGCAGGAAATGGGGAGGAAGGATTTGGAATTGTAATTGAAGGAACCAATCATACTGTATCAGGAAATACAGTTAATAATTGTGATGTGGCTATTCAGCAACAAGGAGGTTTACATCCTTTCTCTAATTATCCAGGCGATGGTTCTACTGGAACTGGAACTATGCCTGTGTTATCACCAAATTATTTTGGTCGAGGCAATTCACCTTATGCTTGTGGAAATGTTATTGATAATACAAACATTTTCAGTGCAAATACTGTAAATGTAAGAAATGTAATTTCTTCAAGTAATTACGGTCTGGTAACAAATACTAATAATGGCGAGACATTCTGTAACATACAGGCAGC
Source organism: Candidatus Vicinibacter proximus (assembly GCA_016713905.1). NCBI lineage: Bacteria > Pseudomonadati > Bacteroidota > Saprospiria > Saprospirales > Saprospiraceae > Candidatus Vicinibacter > Candidatus Vicinibacter proximus. The sequence goes on along the minus strand of JADJOE010000002.1, from coordinate 343,756 downwards.
AATAAATGATGCCCAGACTATTAATGGACATACAATTACAGTTGCTGCCGGAACTTATCCCGAAAATGTAACAGTAAATAAATCCCTAACCATTAACGGCCCGAACGCTGCCATCTCGCCTAATAGCGGAATGAGAGTGGCAGAGGCCATTATAGTTCCTGCGACTACAAATACAGGAAGTGGTGCTATTGTGACTATATCGGTTTCCAACGTAAATTTTAAAGGCTTCAAAGTGGATGGCGACAATCCGTCATTGCCAAATAGTGGTGTAGGATTGGGAGGTGTTCATGGTCTTTCTAACGACGCCGCACGTGGTTTATTCATCAATGCCGACGGAGTAAGCAATATTTCCATATCGAAAAACATTGCTACAAAGCTGGAGAATGGTATTCGCATTGAGCAGACAACAAATTATTTTGCATCTGGTGGTCCTGCCCAATTCTCCCACAGTATCCTGATTGATGACAACAAGGTTGAAAATGTGCGCAGTACCGGCATTCGCCTAGGTAACTCTATGTTTGCCAAAGTGACCAATAATACGGTGACGAATGCAGAGAACGGTATTGCATCCAGTTCCTTCCGAATCAAAGACATGGGAAATGCCGCAGACCGTGTGATAGCAAATAATACTATTTCGGCTCGTTTTGCGGGGATTTGGATGAACCTTTTCCATACCTCCCCGTATGCATTGAACAACAATACAATAACAGTGGCCCCTCCTGCACCGGGTGATGCCAATCCATCCTATTCTACCCGGACGACTTGGTATGGCATCCTTTACGCAACAGTATCTGCACCACAAAACTTTACAAATCAAACGAACCTGCCAATAGTTGGCACTCCTGAATACTGGACCTGTAACAACAATACAATTGATGGGGCTGCTTTAGAGGCAACCTCAATTGGGCATGGGTACTGGTTGTTCTATGTAGATAATAATCGTGATGGCAGCAACATCGATCACTATGGCCAGATATCCGGAGGCACTGTCAGCAATGTTGACGTTGGGATTTTCCTTAAAAACAAGGATACAGACCCTGCAACTAATTTTGGTACGGCAGCTGTAGGTGCCCATGCTGGTATCAGCGGTGTGTCTTTTACACTAAGAACGGGTGGAACTGGCATCAAGATGAAGGATGACGCAACCTGGACTACCATCAATCCGGCTCCACTAATCAACAAAAGAACCGTTGCCCTCAATTTGGGAGCGGGTGTGGCAATTTCCAATGGCGCCAAAGGAATTTTGCTGGACTATCCTGACTCATTGACGGTAGGATTTGTACCTTATGACGCAATAACAGGTGCTAGCTTAAATAATGTAGCTTTTGTAGGTCAAAGCGGCAATTATATTGAAATGCTCGAATACAATCGAAATCTCAACGGCATATCCGCCTCTTTTGACGGCAATACCGGTGCCACCGCAACTGTGGCTCAGTTGTACAGCATTGAAAATAAAATCCTGCATAATATTGACGATTCCGGCCTTGGTTATGTGTCGGTAAAGGCGAACACCACTTCAGTTACACAAACTAGTTTCTCAAACCCAACAACAACAACACCATCCATCCAGCGGGGTATTAACGCTTTGGGCAGTGCAGGTAGAGTAAACATAGAAGGCGGTGTTACCGCCTACACCGGCGGTGCAGATGCAACTGGTAAGACGGTTACACTTGCCCCTGGTGCAAGCCCATCTTGCGTTACGATCACAGGTAATTTGGTATTGAACAGTGGAGATATTTTGGACATTGAGGCGGATGGTACCACTGCTTGTACACTATATGATCAGTTCATAGTAAATGGAACGGTTACTTTAGGTGGAGCCACATTAAATTTAATTTTAGGTTATGTACCTGCAAACGGAGATCAATTAAAAATAATTGACAATGATTTGGCAGATGCAGTAACCGGACAATTTGCACAAGGCGGTACGATACTTGCGGGAGGAACTTTATTTGATATAAACTATAAAGGTGGAGATGGAAATGATGTAGTGCTGACAGCTTGCGGAGCAGGAAAAGTTCACAATGGTGCAAATAATTATTGCACAATTCAAGATGCAATTGATGCTGCTTCTAACGGAGATGTAATCACAGTTGATGCGGGTACTTATGCTGAAAATATTGTGGTAAATAAATCATTAACTATTAAAGGTCCAAAATTTGGGGTAGACGCATGTTTAGGTGCACGGGGAACTGGAGAAGCCATTATTATGCCTGCTACAGGTTCAACGGCTACTATAGCAGGAACAGGATCTACCTCTATCAGTGTTACTGCGCCTAACGTGACCATAGATGGATTCACAATTGATGGCGATAATTCGAGTATTACCAATCCTTTTACAGCATTTGGCGTAAATCCGGACGTTGATTATGGCATAGAATCTACCCAAGATGGCCTGATTGTAAAAAACAACATTATTCAAAATGTCTTCCAGTTTGGGGTTGCTCTTGGGAGCACAGGTGGACCTTCGAAGCAAGGAGTTGTGCAAAACAACAAGATCCAGCGCATCCCTTATTGGGCTGCTATTCTACTTTATGATGACTACTATGCGGATGTTCAGAACAATTGTGTAATAGATGCATGGAGAGGGGTCCAGACTAATAATTTCCATCTGGCAGCTCCTTCTCCTGGAAATGTAAAAATCAGTAACAATACCTTTACATTACAAAAAGTAAGTATTGCCGGTGATGCAGATTACGAGGATGTATCCGGGATTTTAATCAATCTTCACTATCAGAATGCTTCAGATTTTGAAGTAAATAACAATACCATCACAAATAGCTCATCGGTGGCAGATCGAACTGGTTCTTCCGGGGTTGAGTTTTGGAGTATCCAAACTGCAGTTGGTGTCAATACAAGTGGAAATGTCATTTCAGGATTTGAGTCCGGCTACCAAATGTGGAACTGTCCTACAACAAATACAATTTCTGTAAAAGATGGCTCAGTAACTGGATCAGATTACGGGGTTTTCGCTAATAATTATGATGGATATAATTCTGATGCAGCTTCAAGTTCTTACATTGTAGATGGTGTAGACCTCCTCAATACTACTACCGGAATTTATGTTAAAGACAACAATTCAAATTCGAATGGCTCAACTGTAGCTGTGCAGATTAAAAATAATGCTTTAATTACTGGTTCTGTTAAGGGAATTTTAATTGAAGGTGGAGACGCTAGTGCATCTTTTTCTGGTGCAACACCAGCATCTTTTGTAGGTCAAACTACTTACATTGATCAAATTTCTAATGGAACGAATGCACCATCAACAGATATTGATGCTACGGCAGTATCATTTGATGGACAAACAGGAATTACTGCAAGTTTGGCCCAATTGTATTCAATTGAAGATAAAGTAAATCATAAAATTGATCTAAACACACTTGGTTTTGTAACCGTTAAATCCAATAAATCTTACGTTACCCCTAACAGCTTTACCTCACCTAATACCACCCCATCTGTACAACGAGGAATTGATGCAGTTGCCGCAAATGGTACGGTGCATATTCAGTCCGGTACGACCTACACAGGTGGCGCAGATGCAACTGCTAAGACAGTTACACTTGCCGCTGGATCAAGTCCGTCATGTGTTACAATTACAGGTAATATGGTCCTGAATAGCGGAGATATTTTGGATATTGAGGCAAATGGTACTACAGCTTGTACTTTATATGACCAGTTCATTGTTAATGGAACGGTTACTTTAGGAGGAGCCACATTAAATTTAATTTTAGGTTATGTACCTGCAAATGGAGATCAATTAAAAATAATTGACAATGATTTGGCGGATGCAGTTTCTGGTCAGTTTGCGCAAGGAAATGTAATAACAGTAAGTGGTTATACTTTTGATATTAATTATGCCGGTGGAGATGGAAATGATGTTGTTTTGACAAAATGTGCAGGAGTGATGAATACTACCACCTTGGAAAAATTCTGCACCATACAGGCCGCTATTGATGATCCTCAGACACTTAATGGCCACACATTAATGGTTAGTGCTGGAACTTTCACTGAAAATGTGACGGTAACAAAAGAGCTTACTATTATTGGAGCTGGAAAAGGCAGCAACCCTGCAACAAACACCGTTTTGACAGCCCCTTCATCCTGTATAGGTGTTGGGATTACCATATCGGCTCCAAATGTGACGATCCAAAATATGTTTGTTACAAATTTCCAAGATGCAGTTTTATTAAATGGGGTTGTTAATCCAACCATTAATAACATGGCATTGATAGATTATTGCCGTTATGGAGTAAGCTTTGGTGGTAGTAACAGCAGCATTGACATTTTACTGACCGATATTCAAAGAACCACTTTGCTTGCTGGAACAATTGGTATGCGTGTGGGTACAGCCAATGCGGTAAATGGTTTATTCATGGATAATTGTACTATATCAGGAAATGCCTTACAAGGAATTGCTGTCTTCCAAGCTACAACACCTGTTGCATTTGATGCAATAACTATTCAAAACAGCACGATCAGTAACAACCTTCAAAAAGGTATGTACTTTGAAAAGCTAAGCAATGCCACTTTCGAAAGCCTTACAATGGCTGACAATGGGACGGATGCAAGTTATAATTTCAATAATGGTATAGATATTAACCTGAAATATGGTGCTTATTCGAATATTACGATTCAGAATTGCGATATTACGAATTCTGGCCATATCGGCACAGCTCCAGATCCTCAAAACCCTTCTGCAATTACCATTAAAGCAAGAGACGATGCTCCTTCCTACAATACAATCCCTGCATCTCTAAGTAATGTCACTATTAAAAACAACAAAATAACCGGCCCTAGAAACGGTATACGAATTGGGGAAATTGGAAAAGTAAATGCAACACCATCAAACGTTGTTATAGAAGGCAATGATCTTTCTTTTGCATTTGCTCATAAAGCAGTAATAAGCAGAATTACCAGCGATATTAATGTTGTTTGTAATTGGCATGGAACTACCGATTTAGGTATCATCCTAAATACATTTGTAGAAGGCGCAAGTGGCGACATCCTATTGGGAACAGTGCTTAGCACCGGGGTGGATGCAAGCGGGAATGTAGGATTCCAGCCCGCAGGGTCTTGTCAATGTGCCAATAATAATTTGGTTACCAACACCAACACTTCGGAAACTTTCTGCGACATACAATCTGCTATCGACGATCCTCAAACTTTAAACGGGCACACCTTAAGTGTAGGAGCAGGTACCTATGTGGAAAATATAGTTGTAAACAAACAACTTACCATACTTGGACCTAATGCCAATATTGACCCTTGTTCTGCCACACCAAGAGTCGCCGAAGCGATTGTAGTTCCTGCCACAGCAGCTATATCTTCCGGTGAAATATTCCATGTTGCGGCTTCTAATGTAACCATTAAAGGTTTCACTATTGATGGAGACAACACAGCAATTACAAGCGGGTTTTCCAGTACCAATGGGGCAGACATAGATGCAGCAGAAGGTATAACCGTATATGAGACCGGCATAAACAATTTAACAGCCAGCAACAACATTATCCAAAACCTCTCATATTTTGGTTTAACGCTTTATGATTACCCAGCAGGTGTGCCTTCTACCGGTCACACAATAAGCAATAATAAAATTCAGAATCTTGGAACTTATGATGCAGGTTCCGGTATAAATTTTTGGGGAGGTGGGGTATTACTGTACAACAATCAATATGCTGCGGTTACCAATAACTGCATGACCAATGTTAGATTGGGAATTCAAACCGGAAATTTCAGTGCGGCTAACCCGGGATCTTCTACTTATCAGAACATTTCAAATAATACCATTCAGGCTCGCCGGGTAGGTATATTTCACAATTTGGCCTATAGTAGTGCCTCTGCTTATACCCTAAATGCCAATTCAATAACTGGTTTAGCAAATGCTAATGAAACAGCTATTTGGCATGGAATCTTATTGTCTTCACTTTCCGGTGCAGTTCACACAGCATCAAATAATACCATTAATGGTTCAGCAATCATTGTACCTACCAGTACAGGGATATCTGTATGGAATGACCAAACAGCTCCTTTGATTTCAGGAGGCAATATCACGGGTGTAGATTTGGGTATAAACGTAAACAATTTTGAAGGTTACCCAACTGCCGGTTCTAATGCAGGAGGTAATACACTTGCTACTATTGATGGAGTTACCATAACGGGTGCTTCCATAGCAGGGATAAGGGTTCATGACAATCCTTCAAATTCAAATGGTGTTACTGTCTTTGCAGATATTAAAGGAAACACCAATGTGTCTGGAAGCCCAGCCGGAATATTGGTTTTGGGACCTGATGCTTCTTCAAATATTCACGACAATCCACTATCCATAAATGGCAATACCATCGGTATCGACGTTGACGGAGGCTCTGCTACAATAGAAAACAATCACATATATGACAACGGCATCGGCGTACGCTTTATAAACAGCGGTACCGGTACTGTCAAAACAAATAAGTTTTTTGAAACCGGTAAACCTAACGGAAAAGACCTACAGTTAGCTGCCTCTGCAGGTGCTGTTACGGCAACTGCCAACAACTGGTTTGCAGGTTCTACTTATGGGGTAGAAAATCTAAGTGCAACAGATGTAGATGCTACCTTAAACTATTGGAATGCAGCCAATGGTCCTGGCCCGGTTGGACCGGGTAGTGGTGCAAATATTACTACAAAGGTCTTGTATTGTCAATATCTAAATGGAATTCCTGTTCCTTTGGGAGGAACTGGGGTAGCAACCTCACCAACAGTTACAATAGCAGTGACAGAAACAAGTGGTGTTGCAAATAATGATGGTATTATCTGCGCAGGTGCAAGTGCTACCTTGGATGCAACCACTACCGGAGCAACAGCGTATTTGTGGTCTCCTGGTGGAGCAACTACTGCCAGTATTGTGGTAAGCCCGGGTATGACTACCACTTATACTGTTACTGTAACTTTCCCTGGATGTACGGTTACAGATGATCAGATAATTACAGTTGAGCCTCTTCCTGCATGTACCATCACAGGTACAAATGGTCCGGTTTGTCCTAATACTTCTAATGATTTTTCTGGACCGGCAGGTGTAAGTTATGCCTGGTCAATTTCAGGTAACGCTACCATCCCAGGAGCTACCAATGCACAAACTGTTTCAGTCTTGGCAGGTAGCTTATGTAATAATGATTTCACCTTAACTTTAGTTACCACAGATGGGAATTCTTGTACTTCTTCATGCACAAAAACGGTTAACGTATTAGATAATACGGGACCAGTAATTACTCCAGGAACAATTGCTGCATGTTATCCTACAGTAGGGGCAGCAGAAGCTGCAGCACTCGCTGCGACTTCAGCCACAGATAATTGTCCGGGATCTATTACGGAAGCAGCAAGTACTTCCGGAACTTGTAGCGCAGTTGTAACAGTAACTGAAACGGATGCATGTGGTAATGTATCCTCAACTGCTTACAATACAAGAATTGACAATGCCCCTCCGACCTTCACCAGTTGCCCTACCACAATCACGGTCAATAACGTAGTTGGCTTGTGCGGAAGATCAGTGAGTTATGCTGCGCCTACCGCCACAGACAACTGTACCGGTATGCTTACCATTCTGAAGGTGGATGGAACCGGACTGATGTCAGGAGATTTCTTCCCGGTTGGCACAACACTTCAGAAATTTGAAACTACAGATGAATGTGGAAATACTTCCACCTGTATGTTTAACGTAGTGGTGATTGACAATGAATTACCAATTATTACCGGTTGTCCGAACAACATCGTAAAAAGTACCGATCCGGGTCTTTGCACTGCATTAGTAACTTGGGTGGCACCAACTGCTTCCGACAACTGTCCGGGAGTCAGTCTTTCCTTATTACCGAACTTACCTCCGGGATCAATCTTCCCTAAGGGTACAACCAATATGACCTACACCGCAACAGATGCAAGTGGCAACACAAAATTGTGCCTCTTCTCTGTGACGGTCAACGACAATGAGTTGCCTCAGATCACTTGCCCTTCTAATATAGTAGTCAATGCAGATGCAGGTCAATGTTCTGCTGTTGTTACTTACACCACACCTGTTGGAACCGATAATTGTCCAAGTCCTATGACTACGCAGACTGCAGGTTTAGCCAGTGGAGCAGCATTCCCTGTGGGATTGACAACCAATACATTCAAAGTTACAGATGGCAGTATGAACATGGCCACTTGTAGCTTCACAGTTACCGTTAACGACAATCAGAATCCTGTAATTACAGATTGTCCGGATGACATAACTGTCTCTTGTGCGGCTGACTCTACTATTGCAAACACAGGAGGTCCTGCTATTGCTACAGATAATTGCCCGGGAGTTATTGTCTCCGTCATGAGTGAAGTTGTTACCAATAAAACTTGTGATCACAGATTTACGCTGACCAGAACTTGGAAAGCAACAGACGCTACCGGAAATACAACAACTTGCACACAAGTGGTTACTGTAAATGATGTTACGGCACCAAGCTTGACAGGTATCCCTTATGCCGGAACGACAGGAACAAATGCTTGTTTGGCTAATGCAGCGACAGCCGCACCTTTCAGCGCAACCAATGCAATATTAGGATACACAGATAATTGTACTGGTGCTTTAACAGCCACACTTACCAATACCAATGTAACTGGAACGGATTGCGGCTGGACAGTAACTTATACTTTTACAGTAAAGGATGTTTGTGGTAACGAATTAACAGGTCGTACCTATTCAAACACCGGAAGCGACCAGACCGCCCCAAGCTTGACAGGTATGCCTCATACCGGATCTTCAGGAACCAATGCATGTAAAGCTAATGCAGCCACTGCAGCTCCTTTTAATGCAACAGAAGCCATTGAAGGTTATACGGATAATTGTGGTGGAGCTGTTACAGCAACACTTACAAACACAGTCGTCACAGGAACAGATTGTGCCTGGACGGTTACCTACACATTTACCATATCAGATGTCTGCGGGAACGAACTACCAGGTCTAACCTATTCCAATACCGGTAGCGATCAGACTCCACCTGCCATAACTTGTGCCAGCGGAAGTCCGTTCACTAGAGGCACTACTTTAGGCTATTGTGGCTATATAGTAAGCGGTACAGAGTTCAACGCAACAGCTTCAGATTTGTGTGGAGGTGCAGTGACCATCACCAATAATTTCAATCTTACCAATACTTTAGCGAACGATACTTTACCTACCGGTACCACCACCATTGTATGGACTGCTACCGATGCTTGTGGTAATTCATCCTCTTGTACCATCATGGTAACAGTGACCGATGGAGAAAATCCACAGGTTTTCTGTAAGGTGGGTAAAGGCTTGGATTTTGACGGAGTAAACGAATATGTTACCGTTGCAGACAATGCAGTTCTGGAAGGAATGGGCGCACTGACTGTAATGGGATGGATGAAAATCGATGCCTTACCGGTTCAGAATTATGCACCTATTGCAAAAGAAAATGCTTATCGTCTAATTGTGGGTGCCAACGGAAGTTTCCACTTTGTGGTTGCTACCACCAGCAATGGTTGGTATTCCGCAGGAACCGTCGGATCAGGTGGCTCCAATTTACTCCCAACCAACAAATGGATTCATGTTGCTGGAGTTTACACTGGATCTAAAGTGAATGTGTATGTAAATGGTGTGCTGATGGGTACATCAACAGGAACCATCTCCGGAAATATAATTAACAACGGTAGCCCACTGACCATGGCATTTAAGACTTCTTCCAACATTGATTACTTCAATGGTAAAATGGATGAAGTGGGTGTATTCAACCAAGCCTTAACGGCATCTCAAATTAAGGCTTATCTCGGCACTTCATTACTAGGAACAGAGCCGGGATTGGTTGCCTATTATAACTTAGAACAAGGAACAGGAACCGTAGCGAATGACAATGCAGGATCTGCACAAAACGGAACCCTCGTTAACATGGAAAATGTTGACTGGATCAGAACTCCATTCGGACCTAACAATTCAATTACGGTTAATACAGATCCTGGTGTATGTAAAGCTGCCTTGATTTTTGATGTAGCCACTATTGACAATTGTGGAATCATTTCTAACCTAAACGATTTCAACAATACGAGCAATGCAAGTGGAGATTACCTTAAAGGTACCACAGTAGTTACCTGGACTGCAACAGATGCTGTACCTAATACAGGTACTTGTAGTTTCACGGTGATTGTGAATGATTCAATTAAGCCTACAATTTCTTGTCCGTTGAATCAGACAAAGAATACGGATTTGGGAGAATGTAATTATACAGTGGTAGGAACGGAATTTGATCCTACAGCATTTGATGATAATTGTCCAGGAGAGACCATCAGTAACAATTATGATATGACCAGCAGTCTTTCCGGAAGTGATTTCCCAACAGGATTGACTACAGTAATTTGGACAGTTACGGATGCAAGTGGAAATACAATGACATGTAGTTTTACGGTTACTGTAAATGATAATCAAGCGCCGACAGTAAGTTGCGTGGCCCCACAAACGAGGGGAACAGACGCACCTGCCTGTACATACACAGCGGTAGGAACGGAATTTGATCCTACCGGCAGCAATGATAATTGTGCCGTAACAAGTACGACTTATTCATTGAGTGGAGTTACGATGGGAAGCGGAAGCAATACCTTAGCAGGAGTTGTGTTTAATAAAGGAGTTACCACAGTAACCTGGACAGTATTGGATGCAGCGGGCAATATGGGCTCATGCAGCTTTACAGTTACAGTGAATGATGATGATGCACCGACAGTAAGTTGCGTGGCCCCACAAACGAGAGGAACAGACGCACCTGCCTGTACATACACAGCGGTAGGAACGGAATTTGATCCTACCGGCAGCAATGATAATTGTGCCGTAACAAGTACGACTTATTCATTGAGTGGAGTTACGATGGGAAGCGGAAGCAATACCTTAGCAGGAGTTGTGTTTAATAAAGGAGTTTCCACAGTAACCTGGACAGTATTGGATGCAGCGGGCAATATGGGCTCATGCAGCTTTACAGTTACAGTGAATGATGATGATGCACCGACAGTAAGTTGCGTGGCCCCACAAACGAGGGGAACAGACGCACCTGCCTGTACATACACAGCGGTAGGAACGGAATTTGATCCTACCGGCAGCAATGATAATTGTGCCGTAACAAGTACGACTTATTCATTGAGTGGAGTTACGATGGGAAGCGGAAGCAATACCTTAGCAGGAGTTGTGTTTAATAAAGGAGTTACCACAGTAACCTGGACAGTATTGGATGCAGCGGGCAATATGGGCTCATGCAGCTTTACAGTTACAGTGAATGATGATGATGCGCCGACTCCTGTTTGCAACAACATAAGTGTTAACTTAAATTCATCAGGAAACTATACGCTAACAACTGCTAACATTAATGCAATTGCTGCAGGTACTGTTGATAATTGTACTCCATACAATCTTTTGACTTTGGCTGTTTTGCCTAATTCATTTAATTGCAGTAATGTTGGCCCGAATACGGTAACATTAACAGTAACTGATGATGCATCACCTGCCAACTCAGCCACTTGCAATGCAATTGTAACAGTTGTAGATATTACTCCACCGGTTATTACCTGTCCTCCAAATGTCACATTAAATGCGGTATCAGGTTCCTGTGAACAAACCCATAGCTGGACCGTTCCGGTACCTACTGATGCTTGCGGAATCATGTCTTTAGTGGTCAGTACCAGTAACAATACCGTGAATGTGATTACCATAGGAACTACCGCTTTTGCATTGTTCCCTGTGGGTACCACGACAGTTACTTATACAGCAACGGATGTAAATGGAAATACAGCAGCTTGTTCGTTCACCGTTACCATCGTGGACAACCAACCACCGATCATCAGCAATTGTCCTACAAACATTGGACCATTGGGCAATGATCCCGGCCTATGCGGTCGCACCGTGTCTTGGAATGAGCCTACAGCCTCTGACAACTGTCCGGGCGTAATGCTTACCACTACACCACCGAATGCAAATGGTTCCTTCTTCCCGGTAGGAGTTCCTACACTTGTCACTTACAAGGCAACGGATGCGGGTGGATTAATGACCACTTGTAGCTTTACAGTAACTATTATAGATTCAGAAGCGCCACAGATTACTTGCCCTGCTAACATAACTGCATCCAACGATGCCGGAATGTGTTCCGCAGTGGTCAATTATACTGCACCTGTAGGTACAGACAATTGTCCAGGCTCAGTAACCGTGAAGCTATCTGGCCTTGCCAGTGGATCTAGCTTCCCGGTAGGTGTATCAACCATTGTGTACAAAGTAACAGATGTACCGGGAGCTATGGCAACTTGTAGCTTCACCGTTACGGTGAACGATACGGAATTACCGGTAATCTCTTGTCCATCTAATATTTCAGTACCAAATGATGCGAACCTCTGCTCTGCAGTAGTTAACTATACTGCTCCTGTGGGTACAGACAATTGTCCTGGAGCAAATACCATCCAGACTGCAGGTCTTGCAAGTGGAGCTGCCTTCCCTGTAGGCGTAACCACGAATACTTTCAAGGTTACAGATGCCTCAGGAAATACGGCAACTTGTAGCTTTACGGTGACGGTTACAGATGCTCAGGCACCACAGATCACTTGTCCTTCGCCAATTGTGAAGAGCAACGATCCAGGCTTGTGTTCTGCCTTGGTGACTTATACCGCACCAACCGGAACAGACAACTGTTCGGGTGCAAATACCATCCAAACTGCCGGTCAGGCGAGTGGCTCTTACTTCCCTGTAGGAGTGACGACCAATACTTTCAAAGTGACGGACGCCGGTGGATTAACTGCTACCTGTAGCTTTACGGTGACCGTAAACGATACAGAAGCACCACAAATCTCTTGTCCGAACAACATCACAGTATCTACGGATGCAGGATTATGTACTGCAGTGGTGAATTATACTACTCCTGTTGGAACAGACAACTGCCCTGGCGTTACAACCGCACGAATTGCTGGTTTGGCCAGTGGAGCTGCCTTCCCTAAAGGAACTACCAATGTAACTTATGAAGCAACAGATGCGGGCGGCGTGAAAGCTTCTTGCACATTCATTGTAACGGTGAATGACAATGAGTTACCGCAGATTACTTGTCCTGCCAATATTGTGGTATCAAATACCACTGGTCAGTGTGCTGCGGTGGTGATTTATACTGCCCCTGTTGGAACTGACAATTGTGCCGGAGCCAATACCATTCAGACAGCAGGTCTTGCCAGTGGTGCAAGCTTCCCTGTAGGTGTTACAACCAACACTTTCAAAGTAACGGATGCCATGGGCAACACGGCAACCTGTAGTTTCACGGTAACCGTAAACGACACAGAATTGCCGTTGATCACTTGTCTATCCAACATATCAGTACCTAATGACATGAACCTTTGTTCCGCAGTGGTGACTTATACGGCTCCTGTAGGAACAGACAATTGCCCTGGCCCTAATACGGTTCAGATAGCAGGTCTTGCCAGTGGAGCTGCCTTCCCTGTGGGAGTGACGACCAATACCTTTAAAGTTACGGATGCCAGTGGCAACACGGCAACTTGCAGCTTTACGGTAACGGTTAACGACACTCAATTGCCGGTGATTTCTTGTCCTGCCAATATTTCGAAGAACAACGATCCGGGATTGTGTGCTGCTTTGGTTAATTATACGGCACCAACAGGAACCGATAATTGTCCTGGAGCCAATACCATTCAGACAGCAGGCCTGGCCAGCGCTTCTTATTTCCCTGTTGGGGTGACCACCAATACTTTCAAGGTAACGGATGCCAGTGGAAACATGGCTACCTGTAGCTTTACCGTTACGGTGACCGATACTGAAGTCCCTCAGATTGTTTGTCCTGGCAACATCATAATTGCTAACGACAATGGAAACTGTTCTGCGATTGTAAATTATACTGCACCTGTTGGTACAGATAACTGCCCTGGTGCGAATACCGTTCAGACGGCTGGGCTTCCAAGTGGTTCTGCCTTCCCTGTTGGCGTGACAGTCAATACTTTCAAAGTGACGGATGGAGCTTCGAATACAGCAACCTGTAGCTTTACGATCACAGTAAACGATCAGGAAGCTCCGCAGATTAATTGCCCTGCCAACATCGTAACTACCAATACACCGGGTCTATGTTCTAAAGTGGTAACATATACCACACCAGTTGGAACCGATAATTGTCCGGGTGCCAATACCACCCAGACTGCTGGCTTGCCAAGTGGCGCTGCTTTCCCTGTAGGCGTGACGACCAATACCTTCAAGGTAGAAGATGCCGAAGGAAATATCGCCACATGTAGCTTTACGGTTACTGTGAACGATACAGAAGCACCCCAGATCACTTGCCCAACCAATATTGTGGTGGGTAACAATCCAGGCTTGTGTTCTGCATTGGTGACTTACACCGCACCTGTTGGAACGGACAACTGTCCTGGTGCAAATACCATCCAGACTGCAGGTTTGGCGAGTGGTTCTTACTTCCCTGTTGGAACTACTACGAATACCTTCAAGGTAACAGATGCGGCTGGCAATACCATGACTTGTAGCTTTACGGTAACTGTCAACGATACCGAATTGCCACAAATCAGTTGTCCAAATAACATCACAGTATCCACGGATGCAGGATTGTGTACAGCAGTAGTGAATTACGCTACACCTGTAGGCACAGACAACTGTCCTGGTGCAAATACCATTCAGACAGCTGGTTTGGCCAGTGGTGCTGCATTCCCTAAAGGAACAACAACCAATACATTTAAAGTAACGGATGCAACAGGAAATATGATGGTCTGCAGCTTTACGGTAACTGTGAATGATAATGAATTACCGCAGATCACCTGCCCTGCCAATATCATTACCAATACTACCCCTGGATTGTGTACTGCTGTGGTTAATTATACTGCCCCATCCGGAACAGATAATTGTCCTGGCGCAAATACCATTCAGACTGCCGGATTGGCAAGTGGTGCAATATTCCCTAAAGGTGTCACAACGAACACTTTCAAAGTTACAGATGCTATGGGCAATACTGCAACCTGCAGCTTTACGGTAACCGTGAACGATAACGAATTACCTCAGATAACTTGTCCTGCGAATGTAGTAGTAAGCAATGATGCCGGATACTGTTCTGCCGAAGTGAATTACACACCACCTACTGGTTCCGATAATTGTCCTGGACAAAATACCGTTCAGACATCCGGTTTAGGTAGCGGTTCTGCATTCCCTGTCGGGGTAACAACAAATACATTTAAGGTAACCGATGCAAGTGGCAATACCGCAACCTGCAGCTTTACAGTAACTGTAAATGATACGGAGGATCCTCAGATCGTTTGCCCTGCCAATATTGTGGAAGACAGCGATCCGGGTATCTGTTCTGCTTTGGTGACTTACACCGCACCTATAGGAACGGACAACTGTCCTAATCCAAACACAGTGCAGACTGCAGGTCAACCGAGTGGCACTTACTTCCCTGTTGGCGTAACTACCAACACTTTTGAAGTAACAGATGCCAGTGGAAATGCTGCTTCTTGCAGCTTCACCATAACGGTTAATGACATAGAAGACCCAATCATCCTCAATTGTCCTGAGACCCGTGCCATTGAAGGTTGCAATACAGGTGCCATAACAAGCCCTGCTTACAGTGCAACGCTTGCGACAACTACTTATGCCATTTTCTCCGGTGCGCCAAACAATGGCGATGCCATCGAGAATTGTGGCATTACCCTGGTACAGTATCAGGATGTTGCATCCGGTACTTGTCCGATCACAGTGACCAGAACCTGGACCATCAGTGATGCAGCTGGTAACTCCGATGTATGTGTACAGACGATTACCATAGACGATACTCAAAATCCGGTCATCAATGCATGTGCTGTAACCCGCAATATTGAGGGTTGCAATACAGGAGCCATCTCCGGTCCCGCCTACTCAGCAACAGAAGCCAATTCTTCTGAAGCAGAGTTTGAAAATGGTACCAACCAGGGAGACGCCAGTGATGTATGTGGTATTGCTTCTGTGAAGTATCAGGACAGTCAATCCGGAACTTGTCCAATCGTAGTAACCCGTACCTGGACCATCACGGATGCGTGTGGTAACCAAACGACTTGTACACAAACCATCAATGTGGACGATACACAGGCACCGACGATAACTGTTTGTCCTGCGACGCGCACTATTGAAGGATGTGGATTAGGATCAATTGACAATCCATCGTTCTCCATGACATGGGCAGCCAGCACGTATAGTGTCTATTCATCTGCACCAAATAATGGAGCAGCAACGGATGTATGTGGAATTGTGACAGTAGAATACAAAGATGTGGCCAGCGGCGAATGTCCGGTTGTGGTAACCCGTACCTGGAGATTAACGGATGCTTGCGGCAACAGCAGCACTTGCAACCAGACCATTTCGGTGGACGATACTCAGGCACCATCTATTTCAGTTTGTCCTGTGACCCGCAACATCAATGGTTGCAGCACAGCAGACATAACAGGACCTGTGTACTCAGCTACTACCAAAGTGTCCAGTTATGCAGTGTTCTCCAATGCAACCAACCAGGGAGCTGCAACTGATGTCTGTGGCATCAATGCAGTAACTTATAAGGATGTTGCTTCCGGAACCTGCCCGATTGTGGTGACCAGAACCTGGACGGTAAGCGATGTATGTGGTAATTCTACTACTTGTAATCAAATCATCAATGTATTGGATGTAACTGCACCGGATATTGAAGATTGTGCGGAGGCTCGAGACATCTCCGGATGCACCACAGCCGATATCACAGATCCTCCTTATTCAGCAGTAAGGACTGCATCCACCGAAGCAGTGTTTGAATCTTCTCCAAACTGGGGTAATGTTTCGGATACTTGCGGAATTGTAACGGTTGAATACAAAGATGTGGCTGTTGGATCTTGCCCGATGACGGTAACGAGGACATGGTATTTCAAAGATGCTTGCGGAAACGAAAGCTCCTGTAACCAGATCATTACTGTGGACGACAACATCAATCCGACTCCAACCTGCCCTGCAAACATCACCCAGCCAAATGCAACTGGTGTATGCGGTGCTACGGTGACCTTCAACGGATCTGCTACAGATAATTGTTCCGGTATGCCGGTCATTACCTATAGTAAAAACTCTGGAACCTTCTTCAACGTAGGCACTACAACTGTGACCATGACGGCAACAGATGGTTGTGGAAATTCTGCAACCTGCACGTTTACGGTGACGGTGAATGATACCACCAAACCTACCGTAATTACAAAACCTGTGACGTTGTATTTAAATGCTTTGGGTACTGCAACTTTGTTAACTGCTAATGTAAACAACGGCAGCTTCGACAATTGTGCCATTACGAGCTTAACCTTATCTAAGACCAGCTTTAACTGCAGCAACATTGGAGCTAATGTGGTTACTTTGACAGCAAAAGATGCTGCAAACAATATGGGCATGAATACTGCGGTCGTTACAATATTGGATACAATTAAACCAAATGTGACCTGCAAAAACATCACCGTTGATTTGGTAGGTGGAACGAAAACAATCACTCCAATTCAGGTGAGATTGACTGCAACAGATAATTGTGGTACGCCTAATTTAAGCATCAATAAATCAACATTCACCTGTGCGGATCCGATCAACAACAACGTGGTGTTAACTGCAACCGATGCTTCAGGTAATTCTAAAACATGTACATCAGTGGTAACCATCCGTTACAAGCCAACTTGCTCAATTACACTCACTCCGGCAACGGGCGCCTACACTGGTGGTATTGCAAACAACGTGTACCTCGGTTATGGTCCTCAGACTGTGTTGATGACCTGTAATCCTACAGGAGGTTCAGGTTTCACTTACAACTGGAGCCCGACTACTTACCTGATCAACTGTACCAACTGTCAGAGTCCTACTTTTGCTCCGACCGTACCTGGTAACTTTACTTACACCGTTACGGTGACCAACAGCAATGGTTGCACAACCACTTGCTCAGTTACTTTCTGTGTGAAGGATGTTAAAGTTCCTGGATCCAATGGAGGTTCGATTTATGTTTGTCATTCAGGTGTAACCACTCCGGTAACCATTGCAAGCGTACCTACTCACGTTCCAGGCCACGGAGGAGATAAAATAGGTAAGTGCGATGATCTTTGTGGTCCTCCTCCGGCCCTAGCGGGACATCTGGAAGAGCAGTGGAATGGTCACGACCACGACCATGAAGGTGGTCTGGATGATCACCACTTCGGAATCTCGGAGTTAGTCGAACCAACCAGATACGTAAAAGTGTTCCCGAACCCTACATCTTACTTCTTCAACCTGTTTATCAACAGCGATGACAAGTCTGACATAGAAATGTCTGTCTTCAACTCCTACGGTAAAATGGTTGAGAAGAGGTTCTACAAGAACCAGACCGATGCAGCCGAATTCGGAGAAAACTATCCTGATGGTGTGTACATACTCCACCTGCGTCAAGGACAATGGACAAAAACCATGAAGCTCGTAAAGCAGAATAGATAAGCTGATTCTTCAGTGGATAAAATACAAAGCCCTTCCTCATGATTGAGGAGGGGCTTTGTGTTTTAGCAATGAATAGGTGACATGTAAATTGTCCTAAAACTTTATTGACCAATACTTCAGGATAGTAAGAAAACGGGACATAACTGGACGCATTCAACTCACCCTACCCTCTCTTAAAAGAGAGGGAAAGATTGAGTGTCAAAAGTATGAATCCTCCTTTTCCCCTCTCTTTTAAGAGAGGGGCTAGGGGTGAGTTGAAACGGTATCCACGTAATTTCAACCCACACCACTTTTCCTCCCCTCTCTTTCAAGAGAGGGGGCCGGGGCCGTGCCCCCAATTTATTGGGGGGTGAGGTGAATTCTTTATTTTCATATAACTTCCAATCTTTTCAATACATCAGATCTTAATCGCTCTTCCACTTCAACCCAATTTTAATAATTTCTTCATTTTTAAATCTAATAACATGGAAACCCATTTCAACTAAATGCTGCTGCCTGAGTTCATCATAATCCTTTTGCAGAAGATGAATTGGGCCATCAATTTCTACAATTATTTTTAGAGCGTGGCAATGAAAGTCAGCAATGTAAAATCCTTTGCGACCCATTATATTGGATTTTTCAATTACAAATTGTCTGGTGAATTTTAAATCCATAAACCTTCTGTTGCGGACATGATTCCAAAAAACAGATTCTGCTAATGTTTGATTCTTCCTCAATTTCCGAGCAAGGAATGTAAAAGACATAGGGTGTTATTTTTAGGTCCGTGAAAATAGTAAAATGTTATTTGAGATTTATTTCTATTCACTTTTTTGTTTTATTTTAAAACAAAAAAGAATCAATCATGCCTTACCCAACTCACCCTGCCCTCTCTTTCAAGAAAGGGCAGGGTAAGTTGAAACGGTATCCACGTAATTTCCACCCACCCCCCATTTCCTCCCCCTCTCTTTCAAGAGAGGGCAGGGTGAGTTGAAATTCCCTTAACTTTACCCATCTAAAAAATCAGCCATCCATGTCTACCTTCAAAAACCTTATTTACTTTATTAGTTTTTTATTTATTCTTCCCTCATGTAAAAAGCAAGCTGCAGTAGTTCAGCAAAGTCATACAACCTCCGATAGTGGAAACAAGGAAGACCACAAATACAGCAAAGACGAATCCATTGCCGCTTCGGAGGCAGTGATGAAATTTGTAGAGAGCAGGCAGGATTTGACAATCTATAATCGGATGCTTAAAAACTCAAGTTCCGTGATTCCCATGTTGTATGACGACAAGAGATTAAAGGTGAGTTATTTTATTCCTGTGGATAAAGCATTTGAGACCCTCAGTGGAGATAGAAGAAAAAAGCTGGAAGATCAGGTTCCGGATGATTTTGAACTACAAATGCTCAGTAGGGGAATTGTTAAGGCTACTGATTTTTCCTGGGCTGGGGCGACAAGTCTTTCTGGTGAAAAATTCAGCTTTAGTAGTGACATGAAATCTGTCCAAATTGGTAATACTTCTGCCCAAATTATAGAGATACAGACACTTGGCAACCAAACCAGAATTTACCTTATGGATGGCTTGCTTATACAATGAAATCTAAGGATTCTGTATGCCAATTAAACTACATATACGCATAATTTCTGCACTGTATTTTAGTGAAAATCATAACAAAATATCAAGCCAAAATTAAATTTATCAAATTCTCCTAAAAAATTCTATATATTTAAAAGTGTTTTTGTTACTTTGCACTTGAGTCAATAACCAAGCTCAAGGTATTTATAAGAAAGAGGTAATTCCGGTTTGAACTGACGAAGCCATCAGCCTTCCCGTATTACACCCTTTCCATTTATTTAATCAATTAAGCGCAAGAATTGAAGCTAAGTGCTCCTTTTGCTTTAATTGACTGTAAGTCCGGGATGTATTCCCCGAATGGCAGTCCGTGCTGTGTTCAGTTTCCTCTGAATGCAGGCTTGGTTTCTATTTCTCTCATAACATTCTTCGCTTTTAATCTATTATCCTGCACTTCACAGGTAAAAAAATCTGATAAAGACATTGTAAATCAATCCCTTAACACAGACACTACAAATATTTCTAATAAATCTGCAAACTTCAAAAGTGAATTTGTTGTACCCCTTGTCAATGCTGCGCTCAAAGACAAGGCTGAGCTTGGTGAATTTACACGACTGTTGAACGACCCTACCGTTAATTTCTTTATGAACAGCCACCCTGATTTCAATTTTGTGTACTTCGCTTACCCTGACGTTTCATATCGGAAACTACCAGCTGCATTGAGAGATTCAATTGCCAGTTCAGGTTATAATGAAACCAAGTTTAAGTTTTTCGCCAACCATGTATCGATGGTTTCAAAGGGAGTAATCCTCACAGAGGGGGTTAATTTCAATGAAAAATCGGTTAAAGTAATGGATGGCAAACTAAAGTGTGGCGACCAAAACTATAAGATTGTGAAAAGCCCTGAAAATCCTAACGATCCGATCCAAATTTTTATCATCGATCATCCAATTTCTTTTTAAATGAGGCAATTTAAAATCAACCCCATGAAAACATTTTTACGAAATCCCGTAAAGGCAATGAAAACCATCACAGGAGCAATAGCACTGTTATTGTTTTTGTTTGCTCCCGGTGAAGACCTATCCGCACAAGGACCTTGTGCTCCTGGCATGAACGTTTGCGTAACCCAAGGCAATAATAATCCAATAAATGCTGCCTTAGGAGTAGGCTGTTTGTACCTGACTCCAAATGTGGCCACCGGGCATGCCTGGCAGGCAACTGCTTCCTGCATGGGCTTTACAAGAATTGGGGGTGCCACGCCAATCCAGATACCACCTGCAGGTACTCCCGGACTTGTGCCTCAATCTGGAACATGTCCGAATGGGACCTCTTTTAATGTTTCATTGGTGACCACTTATTTTAATTTTGGAACCGGTGCCTTATGTTTTATTACCAACACAGATTCCTATACGGTATCTGATGCGGTAAACCCAACACTAACCATTCCTGCAACATTGATTTTGGATATAGACAGTGGATGCACTGTTTCACTTGCTAACCTTCTAAGTGTTGTAACCGGACCAAGGGTAGCAGACAACTGTACCAGTGATCCTACTTTGATCGCCAACGCATTTATTGTGAGTGGTTTTCCTGTGCCGGATCTGGCCTGTTCGACTTCACCTAACCTGGGCACTACTGTTCAATATCGTACTGCAGATGCCTGCGGCAACTTATCCAATATTGCTTCCGTAACCATTCGTCTTCGCGATCAGGTTGCACCTATACTTTCTACCTGTCCACCTGATGCAACAGATGCCTTTGATGCCAATTGTGAATATACGGTAGCAGATTTCAGGGGACTTGCTTCTGCCACGGATGCTTGTGGTAGTCCGTTTACTTATTCTCAAAGAGTTTTGGGCGTGACCAATCCTAATGTAGGCCCTTTTATAAATAATACCTTCCCAACGATCACCGGTGGATGTGCCGGCCCAAGGGTAATTACGATAAGAATATGTGCTCAGGATTGCTTTGGCAATGGCAACCTGGATCCTGCTCCCGCCGGACCTCTTCCAAGCAATTGCTGTACTTTAACAGTTACCGTATCCGATGTAACGCCACCTGTCGGTGCTTTGTGTCCTTCTCAAGTCGTTTTACCAGTTGATGTAGCATGTTCTGCAAACGTTCCTGACATCCGAGATGCCAGTATTTTTAGCGACAATTGTTCTGTTATTGACCCATCCCAAATAGGTATGTATGCTGACTTGGATGGAAATGGGACTTATGAATTCGAATTATTCGCACCGGGTACTCCTGTGATTCCTGGTGGTAACATTCCTGTATTTGCAGGAAATATCATTTGCAATCCACTTTTCCCAAATGACGAGGTCGATGTTCAATTTTCATTTATAGATTGCAATGGCAACCCTAATGGCGGCCCGGTATTGTTTAATTGTGATAACTTATTAAGATTTCAGGATGTTACGGCACCGGATTTATTATTGGATTGCCCATTGCCGGCTCCTGTTTTCTATTTAACTATAGATCCAAATACTTGTATATATTCTACCGTTACGATACCACAAGATTGGTTTAACGGTATAGCTACCGTAAATGACAATTGCGATGGGTTTCCAATGGAAAGAAATGATGCTGCCTCTTTTGGCTGTGGCCAACTAGGACTTCAGGATATTCCAATTTGGGGAGAAGACTGTTCGGGAAATGTAAGTGGCGTTTTAGGCAACTGTCAGGTTTTGATTCAAGTGAATCCACTTGACGCTGCATGGACCAACCCCGGAACAGTATGTATGTCTGATCTACCATTAAACTTATGCGATTACCTGGATTTAGCTACTGCACAGGATTGTGGTTATTGGTCTGGAGATTTCGTGAGCCCGGCTCCACCGGACAATCGCTGTAATGGTGGTAACCCTGCCATTTTTGAGCCAACCGGTCCCGGCGTTTATACCGTAACTTATACAGTTGGCGATGCCAATTGCCATGTGGAACTTACCCGTTCCATCAAGGTAGAACAAGATTATGCTCCGCCATTCCTGGTGGATAATTTTGGAATTTGTCTGTGTCCGGATGCACAAATTGATCTTGAATCCTACTTATTACAAAATGCACCTCAGGGTGGAGAATGGACGATTTTGTCTCAGGTTCCAAATCTTGGTGGACCGGTAACTCCGGGTGTGAACATCATTCCACCAACCGGTGCCGGATATTCTCACATCGCAAAATATGATGGAGGTTGTCTTGTCTTAAATTTAAGATATACGATCACAGATTGTCAGGGAGTTGTAACCTCTGACGATATTGCCATTACCATCAACGAATGTCCTAAAGGATCATTCGATCTTCCGGATGATATGTGTCAGGATGCTACACCATTCAGCATTAACGACACCAATAGAATATTTTATGGTTGCTTTGATTATCAGGTAACTTTTGAAGTAACTTCTGGTCCTTCAGGTAACACTTTGATCGGTGGAGCGCCAGTAACAGGTACGATTAGTACGCTGCCACCTGTAATAGTAGATCCGGGCAATGTGGTAGCCGGTAACTATACCATTAAAATGACCATCAACGACCCTACAGGCGCATTGTTCGGATGTCCTGATTTTGTCTACAATCAAGTGATAACCATTTATAAAGATGGGGCAAGTCCAAATGGAATTACCCCGGTTTCTCCATTGTGTGAAGGGTCCTCTACATTCCCTGTTACTCTAAGTCTGCTTAGTGGATTGGATGAAGCAGGCAATGCTTTAGTGGATGCAGATGTAAGATGGACTGGTTCAGGGGTTACTGACGGTCCCGGTATTAATGGAACATTCCAACCGGCAGACCTTGATGGAGATGGGTGGCCTGGTCCGGGCTTGTTCACTGTGTGTGCCAGTGTTGGGGACCCAAGATGCGAAGAGAACTATTGCATTGACATTCTTATCAACAATGATATTCCGGATAACGGAAATGACCTGGTTCAGGACTTTAAAATTTGTGCAACTCCAGGTACTTTTATACCATATTCTACCTTATTAGCCAATGGGTCTGTAGGTGGTGGTACTTTCAGTGCCAGCCTTTCTGCAATTTCAATTCCTGCCATCACCGGTATCTTATTGCCAAACGGTTTCTTTTATACCGGTGGATGCGGAGATGTAAACGTGACCTATACACTCCCTCAGGATTGTAATCCGGACAATATCAACAATGATGTTATTGTGACGGTTTGTCCTAGACCCGATGTGGAGATCAATGCTCCATCAACCGTCTGTACTCGTGACAATAAAGTAATCATCACCACTAATATGGTAGGAAGATTGCCACAATGTGATCAGACAGGTGTTTGGTCTGTAACTCCGGCAACTCCGGGACTCATCGGTATGACGGATGGTACTGCTATGTTTTCTCCTGCTCTTGCCGGAGAAGGCAGCTTTGAAGTAAGTTATTCTCTAACAACTGGTGCAAACTGTACAGATGTTGACAGAGCATTTATGGTAGTGAGTGCATCCAGCGATCCTTCATTTGTAGCTCCACAGGTAACATGTGTGGATGTTGCTGCCTTAAATCTTTCTTTGACTACGCCTGACCCAAGTATTCAGGATGGTAATCCACTCAACCGAGACAATACTCAGGAAGTAATCTGGACCGCTTCATGTGGTTCCTGTCTAACAGTAAATAGCGACAGTACTACCGCTATCTTCAATCCAAGCGCTGCAGGTGCAGGCACCTATTTAATTTGTGCTACCACAGGAGATCCTTCCTGCCAGCAATCCTATTGCACCCTCATCAGGGTTAATGCAGCAAATGACGCTACATTGGTGAATTATTTAGAAAAAGGTTGTTTTGATCTTCATTATTCAGGTGTATGTGGAGATTATGTGACGGATATCAATTTATCGGAATTATATACTCCAAGCACTACTCGTGGCGGGTATTGGACAATAGTTACTCCTTACGGTTGCCGCATTCTCAATGAAACATTTGAAGCAACTCCCGGATGCCACGAATTACTTTATACGGTACCTGCAGCTTTCCCGGGCGCAACTGATGCCTGTGCAGAGGTTTCTGACAATGTGTTCCTAATGATCACAGAAGAGCCTCAGACAGATTTCGACCTGGCAGAAGAAGTTTGCTGGGATGGTATTGCTGGATCTGTTAGTTTGCCTACTTTATATACCGGAGCAACTTTCGGAACCAATGCTTCCCAAATCACATATGCCTGGACAGCCTCTACTATTTCAGGTGCAGGTCCTGCTCCGACATTCAGTGACGCAACTACTACTGAACCTAATGTAATCATCAATGGAGCGGGCACATTCAACATCTGTTTAACCGAAACCATTGAGTACGAGTTATGTGCCGATAATGCAGTAAACGCCTGCGTTAATCAACATTGTGAAATCCTTGTGGTTAATCAAACCAACGTCGAAGTAATTCCTACCTGGACTTCCGCAGGGCCTTTCTGTGTGGACGATATCTGCATTGATTTGGATGCCAGAATCACCGGAAATACGGGTGGAGTTTTCACAGGAAATGGTGTACAATTGGATCCATCCCATTCAAATTACCGTTTCTGCCCATCCGTGGCAGGTCCGGGTACTCATACAATTTGCTATACTGTGAATAATGGTGCTGGTTGTTCTGCAGTGGAATGTCACAGTTTTGTGGTTTATCCTGCGGCAACTGTTGCATGTGCAGATACCAGAGATACTCTTCAGTGTGCTACCATGCCATTAGGTCCAAACAGTAATTTATACGGACCTCATGGAGGAGTATTCTTGTTTTCTAGATACACAATAGGCACCCATCCTTTAAATTCTATGCTTTGCGCCTCTGCTACACAAGGAGGAAATTGGACGTTGGTGAGTGCGCCAGCAGCCAATACAGGTGCAGTAGCTGGCAATTTATTATACTTTACCAATCCGGGTTGTTATACCGTAAGATATACTGTTTTGTCTGGACCTGGATTAGACGGAGTATGTAGCGCTACACAGGACTTCACAGTTCATGTTGGGGAAAGGCCAAATCCAAGCTTTGATCTACCGGATGCCATCTGTTGGGATCAGGTTTCTTTGGTACAATATACCATACCTGGCAACTTTATTACCAGCCCTGCTTACAGTGGTGTAGTAGTAAGAACTTACAGAAGTACCAATCCTGCTGTTGCTACAGTTACTCCAGTTTCTGGCGTAATCACCGTTGTTGGAAATGGTACCACCAGTATTTGCATGCAAGAAAGCATTACCACATTTGCCTGTGGCGTTACATTGTCTGTTTGTCTTGAAGAAGTTTGTGAAGTCATCAGAGTTGTAAACAATACTACAGTGGCAAATCCAGATTGGTCAGTTCTTGGACCATTATGTATAGACCAGGCATGTCAAGACCTGGATGCATTAGTTACGGGTACAGCAGGTGGAATTTTCACCGGACATGGAGTCAGACCTGTACCTGGAACTGGACACCCACAATATGAGTTCTGTCCTGCATTAGCTGGGGTAGGGACTCATGTAGTGACCTATACAATAAATTCCCCTGATGGATGTTCAGCTTCATTCAGTAGAAATGTGGTTGTTTACCCGGCTCAGAATGCCAGTCTCCTAACTCCTTTTAGATCAGGATGTATTGTTCTTAATGGGTTCAATATGATTGAGTTCGATCTTACCCAAACTTATCTTTCTGGTACGACAAGAGGAGGTACTTGGACCAAAATTTCAGGACCAAATTCAGCCGGACCATTTAACGAAACCTATTATGGTGAGCCAGGGTGTCACGTACTAAGGTATACTGTACCGGCATCATTTCCTGGAGCTACAGGAGATTGCGGTGTTATGTTTATGGACCTTAACCTGACCCTATCAGAAGAACCAACACCTAGCTTCGATGTAGCTGAGGAAATTTGTTGGAATGGGGTTGCCGGGTCTGTTAGTTTAAATCCGCTTTATAATGGAAATACGTATGGTGGTGGAGCCTCCAGCCATACATATAATTGGATTGCTACATTAATTAGTGGTCCAGGCCCTGTACCAACATTCAATAACAATACGATCCAAAACCCTACAATTACTGTTCAGGGTGCTGGAATATTTGAAATTTGCCTTACTGAGACGCTTGTCTCCTGTAATAATCCTGGGTTTTCTGTAAATAGTTGTTCAGAAACCTATTGTGAACGCATTACAATCCACCAATCCAATACAGAAGTTATACCCACTTGGACCGCCATCGGACCATTCTGTGTAGATCAGGGATGTCAGGACCTGGATGTGTTAGTTACAGGTACTTCCGGTGGCGTATTTACAGGGGTAGGTGTTAGACCTGTTCCGGGAGTGGGTCATCCACAATATGAATTCTGTCCTGCAATTGCCGGCCCGGGTACGCACGCAGTAACTTATACTGTAAATAACGGTGCAGGATGTACTGCCGTTCAGACTCATAATATTACAGTTTTTCCTGCGGTTACGCTGGCCTGTTTGGACACTCGCGATACCATTCAGTGCGCCACTCGTGCAACCGGACCAAATAACAACAACTATGGTCCTTTTAATGGAGTAACGCTAAGCTCAAGATATACACATGACGTTCATAGTTTAAGCAATCTTCTTTGTGCTACTGCAACCAAAGGCGGAATCTGGTCTTATGTCAGCGGACCTACCGGAACTGCCGGAACAGTTGCCAATGGAATTCTTCATTATACTGATCCGGGATGTTATACAGTAAGGTATACTGTTTCTTCATTCCCTGGCGGAACGGGAGCTTGTACAGCTACACAGGATTTCACCATCCATGTGGGAGAGGCGCCAAATCCATCATTTGACCTTCCGGACGCAGTTTGCTGGGATCAATTGGCCGGCTCTATTACCTATGATATTACCCAATTTATCACCAGCCCTGCTTATACAGGATCCGTGGTAAGAAATTACAGAAGCACCAATACTTCAGTGGTAACTGTATCAGCTGGCGGTTTAATTACCGTCGTTGGAAATGGTACAGCATACATCTGCATGGAAGAAGTAATTACCACCATTGCTTGCAGTGGAGTGAGTACCACATGTACTGCAGAAATTTGTGAAGCCATTAGGGTTGTGAACAATACAACTGTTACTAATCCTAATTGGTCTGTTCTTGGACCATTGTGCATTGACCAGGCATGTCAGGATCTGGATGCTTTGGTAACCGGTACACCTGGTGGAATTTTCACAGGACATGGGGTAAGACCTGTACCTGGAACCGGACATCCACAGTATGAATTCTGTCCTTCTTTGGCCGGAGTTGGAACTCATGTATTGACTTATACAGTCAATTCTCCTGACGGATGCTCTGCATCTTTCAGCAGATTGGTAACTGTTTTCCCTGCCAACAATGCTTCATTGGTTGTAGATGTTGCTATTGGATGTATTAATCTGGACAGATTTAATCCATTTTTCCTTGATTTAAGTCAATATTACACTTCCGCTACCACTCGAGGTGGTACCTGGTCATATATCTCTGGCCCTGGAAATAATTCAGGTAATCCAATTATCAGAAATGAAACTGCCCGTTTGGCTGATGGTTGTCATCAGTTAAGATATACCGTAGGTCCAGCCTTCCCGGGTGGAGTCAATGCTTGTGGTACTATGTCAGATGACATTTTCATTTTAATTGGTCAAGAGCCTCAACCTGATTTTGATTTGGCTGAAGAAGCTTGTTGGAATGGTATTGATGGATCTTTATCCCTTCCTACTCTTTACAACGGAACAACTTTTCCACCTAACAATGGTACCCTAACTTATAATTGGACAGTGAGTGCCATCAGTGGTGGTCCAGTGCCAACATTTAGCAGTACTTCAGCCCAGCAGCCTAACGTGATAGTGCATGGTGCGGGAACATTCAGGGTTTGTTTAACAGAGACCACGGATTATGATAACTGTGGAACTCTGGTGGGTAATTTTAACTGTACTGAAACCAAATGTCAAATCTTAACCATCCATCAATCCAACACAGAGGTCCTTCCTACCTGGACCCCGATTGGTCCTTTCTGCGTGGATCAGCCATGCCAGGATCTGGATGCTTTGGTTACCGGTACACCAAATGGCGTATTTACCGGAGTAGGTGTTAGACCTGTTCCGGGTGTAGGTCATCCTCAATATGAATTCTGTCCTGGTATTGCAGGCCCTGGAACTCACTCTGTAACTTATACAGTTCAGAATGGAGCAGGATGTACTGCCGTACAAACTCATAATATCGTGGTTTATCCAGCGGTAATGGTTAATTGTACCGATACAAGGGATACTTTACAGTGTGCTACTCAGGCAAAAGGACCTAACACCAATACATACGGACCTTTCAATGGGGTTACACTGGCTTCAAGATATACATTGGGAAGTCATAATCTGACAGATCTGCTTTGTCCTACAGCGACACGCGGTGGAACATGGTCATTTGTAAGCGGCCCTGCTGCCAGTACCGGTGCTGTTGTGGAAAATACTTTGCACTTTACAAATCCAGGATGTTATACAGTACGATATACTGTACGTTCATTCCCTGGCGCTACCGGTGCTTGTTTGGCCACACAGGACTTTACTGTACACGTTGGCGAAATGCCAAATCCTTCCTTTGATTTGCCGGATGCAATCTGTTGGAATCAATTGGCCGGATCGGTCACTTATGATATCAACAACTTTATTACCAGCCCTGCATACAGCGGCTCAGTAGTAAGAAATTATAGAAGCACCAATACTTCAGTGGTGACCATCAATGCAGCAGGAATTATTACTGTGGTAGGTAATGGAACCGCTTCCATTTGTATGGAAGAAGTGATAACCACCACTGCTTGTGGCTTGAGTACTACTTGCCGTGCAGAGGTATGCGAAGTGATTCGGGTTGTAAATAGTGTTACGGTTAACAATCCGGAATGGGGACCACTAGGTCCATTGTGTATTGACATGCCATGTCAGGATCTGGATGCCCTTGTTCTTGGAACAACCGGCGGTGTGTTTACCGGAAGAGGCGTTAGACCTGTTCCTGGAGTAGGCCATCCACAGTATGAATTCTGCCCTGCTATTGCAGGAGTAGGCATTCATGCGGTAACGTATACGGTTAATTCACCAGATGGATGTAGTGCAACCTTTACCAGAAATGTTGAAGTAAAACGTGGATTAATTCCTAATATCGGACCAGATGTGGTTAGGGGATGTTATGATTTCAGTGCAGGGTCTCCTAATCCTTTCACAGATTTCGATCTTTCCGAATTATATTTAGATACCACGACCAGAGGAGGGACTTGGACTCATTTGTCCGGCCCTGCTTTTGTGATCCGAAATGAGACCATGTCGGCAATGCCTGGTTGTCATCAAGTAGTGTATACTGTACCTGCTTCTTATCCGGGTGCAACCGGAGCTTGCGGTCCAAAATCCGATACGGCTTTTGTATTGTTGACAGAAGAACCGCAGCCTAACTTTGATGCCCAGGATGCTGTTTGTTGGGAGCCATTGGCTACAGTTACCATCACTCCATTCTTGAATTCCGACACTTGGGGCAACAACGGAACATTGACCAGGACCTGGTCCTTAGTTCCTCCCGCTCCTGCCGGAGTAACTATAAATGCTTCAACGGGTGTTGTTACAATTGGACCAGCTCCACCGGTAACACCATCCACATTTAGTATATGTCTTACAGAAAGAATTACTTATGCCTCTTGCGGAACAAATCCTGCAGGCAGCTTCTGCGAAGCAGTTAAATGCCATCAGATAAAAATTGAATCAGGAACTCCATTGATCTCTTGCTTCACCGCCAGCGCAGATTCCGTTTGTGTTGGAACTCCTATCACATTAACTCCACTTGCCACACCAAATGATGGAATTTGGACATCCGCTGACACGGTTGGTGGTAGGGCTACTTTGGTTAGAAATGCCAATGGAACAGCAGTCTTCACGCCTAGAGTTTGTGGAATTTTTGTAGTGACATATACCCGTTCTACGCCAAATGGTTGTACCAATACTTGTAGCAGAACCATCAGAACTGACCTTACTCCACCGGTGGTTATTACCCCTGGACCATTGACGGTTGAATGCGATGGTACGCCTCAAACTGCAAGAATGACTGCTTGGGCCAACACGGCTAGATTTACCGACAACTGTGCAGGTGGAAGTCTGAGCTGGTTGGTATTTGACAGAAGATCCGGATGTAGCCAATATACTGGCAAATATATTTTCGAATTCACTGCACGTGATTCCTGTGGAAATACGGCTACAGCTTACGACACTTTCACCATTTTGGATAGAATAGCCCCTGCAATCACAGGTGGTGCAGATCTTACCATCAATTGTGGGGTACCTACAACATACGGTCAGTTAGACGGTTGGTTAAACACCAATGCTGGCGCATCTGCAACAGATGCATGTTCAAGAGTAAGATGGACCAACAATTTTAATAGAAATTCATTGCGATTGGAGTGTAACAACCCAACCGGTACACCGGTAATATTTACTGCAACGGATGAATGTGGTAATTTCAGTACGGTTACTTTTAGAGTATTCCTGATCGACAACAACAATCCTGTCTGGAATGTACGACCGGTTAACTTGACCATTGAATGCGATGGAACCAACGATCCTTACGCTCAGATTTCAGCATGGTTGTTGAAAAATGGTGATGGGGTTGCAACCGATTCCTGTTCCACTGAGATTTTCTATTCTAACAATTATACCGGCCTTTCAAATGGTTGTACCAGAACCACAGGATCTGCTACAGTGACTTTCACAGCCAGAGATTTCTGTGGCAACAGTGTTTCTGCAGTTGCTACGGTTACAGTTGTGGACAGAACTCCACCTGAAATCGCTTCCCCTGCAAAGGATACAGTAGTAGAATGTGATGGAACCGGTAATGTTAATGATTTTGCTTCATGGATCGCCAATCATGGAGGAGCCAGGGCAATTGATTTGTGTAGTGGTGTTTCATGTGGCCCATTATCAGGTGCACGTGCGGCTCTTGTAACGGATCCTTCTTTCCCTTGGGGAGGCGGACCATCTTACAATGATTACACAACTTCCATGAATCAGATTTTTGGAGCTGGAAACTGGGATCAACTTAATTTTGGTACCCCAGCCTCTACCATTTTCTCCAGAAATTATAGATTTATATACATTGATGGAAGTGATGGTTCTGCCAATGCCTTTAACACTTTTGTAAATGCCAACAGGGCGGCAATGGAGGCTTGGGTGGCTTGCGGAGGAAGATTATTATTGAATTCTGCACCAAATCAAGGTGGCAATATTGATCTTGGATTTGGAGGGGTACAGATTCTCTATACACCAGGATCTACTTATGTTGGGAATGTAATTGCCTCAGGTCCAATCGTAACTGGGCCATATCTGCCAACTGGCGCTAATTACACCGGAGGGTTATTTGGACACTCCATTGTAGGTCCTCCATCCATGAGTGTCATGATTCGTGAAAATGGAGGTGCCAACAGACCGGTACTTGCTCAATCCCTTTGGGGAAGTGGGGTGGTGATGTTTGGTGGAATGACCGCATCTGGTTTCCACAATCCTCAACCTAATGCCAGAAATTTGAAATGGAATATTCTGAATCACTTGAATTCATTGCCATTACAGACAGATATCAACAGTCTCACGGATGGAATTTTTGCATGGGATACTACATTAATGCGTACTCAGGTAACCTGTGGTCAGAATCGAATTCTTACCTACATGTTCAATGCTTTGGATTCCTGTGGAAACATCTCTCTGGGAACCATAGCCAGATTTATTGTACGGGATACCACGCCGCCTGTTTGGTTGGTAAATCCTGCAAATGAAGTGGTGGATTGCGACAGCAGAGGAAATATTGCACAATTGAACGCTTGGTTGGCAGCAAATGGAAGGGGAGTCGTACTTGATGATCCATGCAATGGAACGGTCAGATATGAACATGACCTCATTCGTGAGTACGATCGATGCAGCAATACAGATAGTGTTATCTATCGATTCACTGCCACAGATTGTTCAGGAAATACAAGCTTCCGTGAAGCAACTTTCCATATTCGTGACGTCACACCACCAGTAATTACCGGTGGATACAATAAACTTACAGAATGTGATCAATCCGGTGCAGGTAACGATGATGAAATTACCGCATGGCTGGATTCACTTGGTGGTTTGTCTGCAACTGATATGTGCAGTGACAACATCACCTGGAGACATAATTTTAGTGATAACAGATGGGTTCGCGGTTGTGGGGATACCAGATTCCAGGATGTAACATTTACAGCAACGGATGATTGTGGCAATTTCTCCACAAGAACTTTGCGTATTGGGACAACAGATACGACAAAACCAGTATTCTTCAATTGTCCAAGACCACCAATCGTAGTGGCAGCAGAAACTTTCCATTGCGATGCATATGTGAATTTCTCACCAATGGCAGCTTTCGACAATTGTAGTACCCCAACTGTAAGACAAATCGACAAGACCGGCCTGAAATCAGGAAGCAGATTCCCTGTAGGAACAACTGTCCTTGTTTTTGAAGCAGCTGACCCTTGCGGAAATAAGGATACTTGTACCTTGAAGATTGTAGTAAACGATTTCTGGGATCTTCCTTCCATTACTTGTCCATCAGCCAAAACTTTTGATGCGGCTTTGGATTCATGCGGTCGTACCCTTACTTCTGCAGATGGTATTGATCCTACCGGAATTAAAGACAACTGTCCAAACACTTTGGTGAGTTATACTATTACTGACAGCACTGGAACAGTGATAAAGTCAGGATTTAACTCTGCAGCAGGAAGTTTCTTCCCTGTCGGTGTAGATACCATTACTTACTGTGTTACAGATCAGCCATTGTTGAAAATCACGGAAGTGACACAACAATTGGGTACGCCTATAGCTGGTGGAACGATTACAATTGGAAGAACAAATCCGGTACCGGGATTCATCACCACTGATTTAGTGGATGGAGATTACCTCGAGATTGGAAACTATGGTGGTGGAATAATTGACCTCACTTGCTTGAGTATTGAAATAGTCGGGCCTGCAGGTTCAATCTGTAATTATACACTTCCTCCGGCCTTCGCTTTGATGCCAATGCATTTCCTTGCTCCTGGTCAGGTAGCGACCTTCCACATCGGTTCCGGTGTTGACGTTCCAGCCAGCAGATTCTTCCACATGAATTGTACCCAGGCAGGCATCAACGATCAGCGTGCTTACATCTTAAGATTGGTTGATCGTGTGATCGATGTGGTGGCTACCAATGGATTTAATCCTGTTGGACGAGGTACCAGTGCTGTAGTACTTGCTGCAGATTGGGCCGGTGCTACAAATCCACATTTCTGCCGTGGATCCTACTACAGAAAAGATCATATTGATAACAATAGAAGTTCCGATTGGGAATTAGCGGAGTCTTGTAATGCAGCTTCTATCGGAAGCTGGAATCCTGGAAACTTGTTCTCTACTGCAAATCTGGATACAGTATCCATGCAGTCTATCGTTCATCCACCGGTTTGTTGCAAAGTGCCAATTACTATCCTGGACAAACAAGCACCGATATGTGGAAGACTGGATTCGCTCAGCAGTGGAATTCCTACCAACCTTAACGTAGCATTTACACAAGGTCAGTGCTTTGCATCTACCGTGAATATTGCCAACAATTGTATCGTTGGTGGAGTAAGAATTCTCAACATGACTGGTACTTCCAGCCAGGATTTAGGTGACTGGGAAGTTACCTTGATCAGCCCAAGAGGAACAAGAGTCAAATTGTGGGAGAATGTTTGTAATTCTTCTACTGCTTTTAATTTGAACTTTGGAACCCTTGACAATAAGGGCGGAACGTTTGGAAGTATTAACGGAGCAGCCTGCGTGCCTAATTTTGGCAATGGTGGTTTCTATATTCCGCAAGAGAGCTTTAACAAATTCTACGGAGAGCAGGGTCAAGGCATCTGGAGATTGG
The DNA here is from genome assembly GCA_016713905.1 of Candidatus Vicinibacter proximus. Taxonomy (NCBI): domain Bacteria; kingdom Pseudomonadati; phylum Bacteroidota; class Saprospiria; order Saprospirales; family Saprospiraceae; genus Candidatus Vicinibacter; species Candidatus Vicinibacter proximus. Next base: position 308,882 of record JADJOE010000002.1, on the reverse strand, counting down.
AGATTGAGGACAACAGCTGTTTTAATTCTGCTATTTCCAATGTACTTACCAACTGGAGATTACAGGTACTTTGCAAAGGGCCTTCTAATCTAAGAGATACTACAATTACCGCTGATTTCAGACAGTGCCGTAAGAAATTCTTATGGTTCCATCCGCAAATCAATGACAATTGTCAGGGAGGTACAATGGTAATGGAATATGTTACTACTTGTACAACAGCCAGAACTGGGGTTGTAACTACCGTACTTGGTCCGATTACCAAAAATGTAACTCCGGGAGCTTGTGATTCTTTAGTTCTTCCAATCGGAACAACCAAGATAACTTATACACTCAGGGATCTTTCAGGCAATCAGGGAATGTGCATGTTTACAGTGAATGTTAAGGATATCAACGGTCCGGTAATCACTGCAATGAAAGATCTTGTCATCAGAGCAGAACCGGGTGAATGTGGTAAATTCTACTACTTCACTCCAAATGTAGAAGACTCATGTGGGCTGGATACTGTGTATTCAATACCTCCTAGTGGAACTTTCTTCCCGGTTGGTAAAAACAGGGTTTGCATTTACGGAATAGACAAGAGTGGAAACAGAGACTCTTCTTGCTTCACCTTGACTGTAGAACCTTACGTGCCTAGTTCAGGCGAACTGGCATGTAATGATCTGATCAATCTATCATTGGATGCCTCATGTACGGCAGTACTTAATCCTGACATGATTCTTGAAGGTGGTAACCATTGGTGCTACAATGATTATGAAATTATAGTAACTGATGATAGAGGAGTTCCTCATGCAAGCACCTTCACCTACAACGATGTGGGTAAGTGTTTCAAAGTAACCATCAGAGACCCACGTACAGGTAACTCCTGTTGGGGAAGGGTTTGTATTGAAGACAAACAAAAACCAAAATTGTCTTGTCCTCGTGATACTGTTGTAAGTTGTATTTCTACTCTGGATCCAAATGATTTGGGTCGTGCGGTAGTTACAAATTGTGAACCTACAGCTGTAATCACATACTTTGATGAAGTTGCAGAATTAGGAGAATGTGCTGTGCCGTATGTAGCTGTTGTGAACCGTTGGTGGTTTGTAGAGGATGCTTATGGAAACAGAGATTCTTGCGCACAGATTATATCTATTGAAAGAATGGATCTTACCAAGATCAGATGGCCAAGAAGCTATGATGATCTTGATCTTCCTCATTTGGAGTGTTCTCAGAGAATTAATGACAAGGATATTTCAGGACACTTTTTGGCTTATCCTGATTGTGTAGATGGATATTTGCTTGATTCAGTGCATTGGAAAGCAACTGGTGGAACAATTGCCGGCGGAGATTTGTCCGGTGAGCGTTTACCGAAAGCTTTGGGTTGGAATGATATTACTTCCGGAAAATTTGCCGGACATCCAAATCCTTATCCTGTTTACTATCAACCACATCCTAACTGGAACACAAATCAGAATTTCTGTTGGGGACCTGATGAGGTGGTTAGATGGATTGGAACAGGAGTCCCTACAATTGATGACATTGACTTGTATAAGAGAGGAAGATGTGCCTTATCCATCAGATATGATGATGAGGTTTACGATATCTGTGAAAACAGTTACGAGATCCTTCGTTATTGGAAAGTCAGAAACATGTGCTTGCCAGTAATCGCAGGGGTGAACCCGATCGAGTATATTCAAGTCATTCAGGTATTGGATAAAAAAGGACCTGAAATTGCTTACCCGGATACGATATCCCTATCTACAGGTGCATTTGATTGTAAAGCAATTTGGGATGTTGCAAGTCCTTGGTTAAAGGATGATTGTTCAGATAGCATTAATTATGTAATCAAAATGAAAGTGGGTAATCCGGTTCAGTTGGCTAATGGCCAGTGGATTATTTACAACCTTCCAGAAGGTCTTCATGCAGCCGAGTTAATTGCTTCTGACAATTGTGGTAATAAGACCATAAAGAAGATGATGGTGAATGTATTTGATGGAACACCTCCGGTACCGGTTTGCCGCACAAAAACGGTAGTATCTATCACTGGAAATCAATCTCCTGGTCAAAACATTGCTACTGTATATGCTGAATCATTCGACGAAGGTTCATTCGACAACTGTAAAGACCACATCTACTACAAAGTCATTCAAATGGCTGAATTGTTGGGTACCAACAACGGTAGCAATGCCAACAATACAGTTGCTTGCAATGGTTTGAATGGTGACGATAATTCTTCACTCACTGGAAACCAGGTTTACTTTGACGATGCAACATCATTCTGTTGTACCAACACTGCGCAAAGTGTAATGGTGGTTTTAAGAGTGTTTGATGTTGACCCTGGAGCAGGTCCTGTTGCACCAAACAGAATGAACAACAGAACAAGTCCATTGTATGGAAGATTCAACGATTGTATGGTTGAAGTGGAAGTTCAAAGTAAAAATCCACCAACTGTAGTTGCGCCACCGAATATTGTGGTGAGTTGCTGGTTCTGGTTTGACATCAATAAGATCACTGATCCAAATGACCCTACTTTTGGTCGAGTGGTAAGTGACTTGAGCGACAGAAAGAAAGTGGTAACCCAGGATTTGGTTTGTGCTAAATTCTGTGAAAGAAATGACATCACTGGATATCCTGGGTATGTTGCGACCAACACAGTTCCTAAACCTGCACCAAACCAGGCTTGTGAGTATTACTACAAATATTTTGATACAGCGCATTGGGATCGCAAATATGAATTGCAATGGGGTTTTGATGGATATGTCCTAAGCAACTGCGGAGCGAATTATACCATTACGGTTAATGACCTTCGTGAATGTGGTCAAGGTGTTATACAGAGAATTATTTCTGCACAAGGACCTAATAACCTGAACATCACAGCGATTCAGACCATCTGGGTGGTTGATTGTGATCCTTTCTATGTGGATGACGTGACTTGCAATGATCCTAGATACACTGACTTATTGTGGCCAAACGGTATTTGTACGCAGACTCCAGTTACTATAGAAGGTTGTGGCGCAGACATCAGTCCGGACAATCCTCAATTAGGTAGACCTACTGTAATCAATAATGCAAACGACAACTGTTCTTTGATTTCTATTGAACATTTTGATGAAATATTCACCATTGAGCCGGATGCTTGTTTCAAAGTCTTGAGGAAGTGGGTGGTAATCGACTGGTGTCAGTATGATCCATTCATCGACCCTACAAAAGGCAGATGGGAAAGAACCCAAATCATCAAAGTAAGAGATCAGGACAAACCGGTAGTGACCTGCAATGTTGGTCCTTGTGAACCTGCAGTTGTAAATGCAAAATTAGGTGTTTGTGTTGGACACATCAGTCTGACATCATCCGCAACTGATAAATGTACTCCTGAGGACTGGTTGTTCTACGAGTACAAAATCGATGCATACAATGACAAAGTTGGAGTTCATGGTGGATGGGATTTCAGAGTAGGAAGTCTTACCAAAAAGCAATATGCTCAGGGAGATACAGTGGAATTCAGTCACAATCCGTTTGCGGATGATCCTAAGAATCCTTTTGATGCAAGTGGTACATACCCTATTGGTATTCACAGAATCAGTTGGTTCGTAGAAGATGGTTGTGGAAACGTTGGGGTGTGTGAAACTTTATTTGAAGTTAAAGACTGCAAAGCGCCAACACCTTATTGCCACACAGGAATCATTACTGTGCCAATGCCTTCTTCAGGTTGTGTGGATATCTGGGCAAAAGATTTGGATTTGGGCAGCTACGATAACTGTACTTCCAAGGACAAATTGAAATTCTATTTTGACGGTGATCCTACTAAAGCTTCTGTAACTGTTTGTTGTGATGATTTTGTGAATGCAAAGGCGAACGATGAATTGAAACTTGAAGTGGAAATGTGGGTCGAAGATGAAGAAGGCAATAAAGACTACTGTAAAACAACAGTGATAGTCCAGGATAATCAAAATATTTGTCCGGACAACTTTAACAACAAAGCAAGAATTTCAGGGGATCTAAAGACTGAAAAAGGTGATCTGGTTGTACCTGTAAATGTTAGTCTGTTTAAAGGAACTAATCTGTTGATACAGAGACTTGGAAATCCGTATTTGTTTGGAGACCTGGAAATGGGCGTCAACTATACCGTTGATCCGGATAGAAATGACGATCACAAAAATGGCGTATCCACTCAGGACGTTGTTTTGATTCAAAAACATATCTTGGGTCAGGCTGCCTTGAATTCTCCGTACAAAATGATTGCTGCGGATGTAAATAACAGTGGAAGCATAACTGCTGCTGACCTCGCTGAAATACGGAAGTTGATATTAGGTATCAACAGTGAATTTGCAAAAGTTAGATCCTGGACATTCATTCCTTCTGAATATGTGTTCGCAGATCCAATGAATCCATATGGCGCACCAAGAAAATCAACAGTTTATCTTGATTCAAACAGAATTGTGGACTTCATCGGAGTGAAAATGGGGGATGTAAATGGCAATGCTCAAGCGAATAATCTCCAAGTCATCAACAACAGAACCAATGGAGATCTTTCCCTGGAGATCGATCAGGAAGACCTCATCCCGGGTGAGTTGGTTAAGGTTCATTTCCGTTCTTCTGACTTCAACCAGATAACAGGCTATCAGTTTACTTTGAAGTTTGATGAGAAGAGTCTGGCCTTCGAAGGAATTGAAAATGGTGCTGTTGGCGTTACTGAAGCCAACTTCGGTACCATGGCATTGTCCAGTGGTTATTTAACTACAAGCTGGAATTCCTCTAAGGGTGAAACCATTGCACCAGATCAGATCTTGTATACGCTGACTTTCAGAGCTTTGGGATCCGGCAAGTTAGTACAGAAATTAGGTATCACCAGTGACATTACCCGTGCAGAAGCATATAATGCCCAAGGACAGGAATTGAACATTAAGCTTGGTACCCGAACAGCGAAAGGATTTGAAGAAACAGGTGTATTCGAATTGTATCAAAACGAACCGAATCCATTCAGCAAGCAGACTTTAGTGAATTATAGATTGCCAAAAGCAGGTGCAGTTAAAATGACCATTTATGACCTTTCAGGAAAAGTACTGAGAGTGTACGAACTCAAAGGACAGAAAGGTCTCAACAGTATCCAGCTTAAACGCGAAGATTTGAATGCGGATGGAATTCTGTATTATCAATTGGATGCGGACGATCATACAGCCACTAAGCGAATGATTTTAACGAGATAATCCAATATCAGATTAACCTAAAAAATACCCCCGTGCTTAAATGTGCGGGGGTATTTTTTTTTGTTCTTTTTGTATTAATACAAAAAAAGAACAAGGATACTAAGATGGGATTTAGGACAACTTAAGTGAAAAGCGTGGTTCGCAATACTGGTTTTTCCCCAAATTATTAGCATGACCCAACAAACAATAAGTCAAAATCTGAAAACTATTGTTTGATTTAGGTTTGAAGAAATCAAAGTACACAACGTTTAACACAATTAATGCTTTAAGGCGCTATGGGATAAAAGAGAAAGAACATAACGGAACAAGCGTTCCATCGAATGAACCCTCTGTGATCATCAACAAAGCAATGAGCGACTTTTCCATAAGTAAATGATTTGTCCGACCAATAACAAACGTGGCGACTTTTAGCGCTACCCTGACTCACTGCTTCCAGCTTGTAGGTCCGTTTAACTACATGTAACAGACAGGCCAAGCCGATGGAGTCATCAGGCGAGATGCGAAAGTTTGAGAGTTAGGATTACCAACCATGGTGGATCTTTTGTTGCAGGTGTCCGATCACAATCCGACTTTTGGATTGGTCAAACTTACAATGGTTGCAAGTGAAGGAGATCTCTCCCCTCAGGTGGAAAGTGTGCAACTTTTGGCACTCCTCCAGGAGGTAGGTGCGAAAGCGGCATAGTATATATTTAGAGGTGTTTGGACTAAGAATCAAAATTCTAATGCAAAGAACAGGTTAAATTTATAGAGGATCCTATTCACTACTTTTTAAAAGTTATAAGGCGAATGACAATCAATATTTTAAATGGGCATTTTAGAATAGACAGACCTTGCCTGGATGATTTTTAAGCTTTTCTAAAATGATTGTGATCCGAAAAATTATTCTTCAATCGGGTTCTGATTAAAAAGGTTTTTAATGCGCCCCTACTTTGCCTTGTTCATTTCTAAAAGCTTCAAGGCCGCAGTCCAGAAATTGATTATATGATTCTACTCCTTCTCGGTATCCTCTTGGCTTGGCTAAAATTTTTTCATCAGGACTCATCATCACATATAGCGGTTGTGAATTTTGATTAAAGTTTACGATTTGAAAATCTGCCCATTTGTTGCCAATGTTGCGGATTGGATTCTTGGTAACAGAAGAAACCAATTGAGCGTCCAACGGAGCTCTGTCGTCAACATATAAAGAGACCAAAACAAAATCTTCAATCAACTTCTTACGAATCTTGTCATTCACCCAAATGTGTTCTTCAGTCTTGCGACAATTGACACAGCCATAACCGGTAAAATCCACAAAAAGGGGTTTGCCGGTTTCTTTAGCATAGGCAAGGCCTTCATGGTAATCCTTAAAACAATCAATATTGTTTGCACATTTGGTGTAAGAAGGATATTTCGATTTAATGTCTGAGTTGATTACTGGTGGAGGTAAAAAATAATTGTATGTGGATGGAGGTGCAAGACCGCTCATCATAGACAAAGAATGGTAAGAACTATACTCCGGAACGTATCTAAAACCGCTGCCAAGGTAAAATGTAAGAAACAAAGCACCAAGTGCAAAAGCCCATCTTACAGGTCCCAGTTTTTTCACCGGACTATCGTGTGGAAATTTTATAAAACCAAATAGATAAATGGTCATCAGTGCAAATATCAATACCCATAAACCCATAAAAATCTCATAACCCAATATTCCCCAATGTTTAGTCATGTCTGCGACAGATAAAAATTTTAAGGCCAGAGCCAACTCAAGAAATCCCAGTACAACTTTTACACTGGACATCCAGGATCCGGACTTAGGAAGACTGTTCAACCAGGCAGGGAATGCAGCAAATAAACCAAATGGCAAAGCAAGGGCAAGCGAAAAGCCAAACATGACTATGGCAGGACCCACAGGGTCTTTTGCAGATTCAACAATAGCCGATCCAATAATAGGGCCTGTGCAGGAAAAGGATACAATGGCTAAAGTAAATGCCATGAAAAAGGTTCCGATCAAACCACCTTTGTCCGCCATGGAATCTGTTTTGTTTGACCAACTGCTGGGTAGCGTGATTTCGAAATAACCAAAAAATGAAAATGCAAAAATCACAAAAATGATAAAAAATAATACGTTGGCAATCCAGTTGGTGGATAATTCATTTAGTGCCGTAGCGCCAAAAATTGCGGTAATTAATAATCCTATGGCTACATAAATTACAATGATGCTTAATCCATAAATTAATCCATTCTTTACACCTGATTTACGATCCTTGCTACCTTTTGTGAAAAAGGAAACGGTCAATGGAATCATTGGAAAAACACATGGAGTAAGCAAAGCAAGCAAGCCCCCCAGAAATCCAAATAACAATGTCCAGAAATAATTTGTGCCTCTTACCCTTTCTTCGCCGCAATTGCCGACTGGATTAGCTAAAGTACTTGCAATGCTTGGAATGGTCTGATCTATATTGTTTCCGTCAATTATGGATCCGGTAGAACTTCCGGCACCTTCAAGCATAATTTTTACATTCTTCGGATCTATTTCAAATCCTAAACTTTTAGGTGGCAGACACTTGGTTGCATCACAAGTCTGGTATGTGAATACTCCCTTAATGGCCTGTGCAGGATCACTTATTTCAATATTTTGAGAAAAGACAACATGTTCCTTGTATTTGATCAATTCCATTTCAAAGATGTCATCAAATCCTTTAATCTGGTGCTCACTTGTTTCTTGAAGATCTCCTGATTTTTTATAAGATGTTGCGGCCTCCCAGTCAATGGATGAAGGAATAGGTCCCTCATCACCGATTTTATTGGAATAAATGAACCAACCCTGGTCAATTTTTACATCCAATTCAATTTGGTAAGATGTCTCATTTAACTTTTTTATCCTGGCTACTACTTTTACCGGGTCATATATTTCGTTGGAACCGCTTTGTCCATTCATTGTAACGGCCACTGGTGCAATGCCTGCTGGGCTTTCATCCGTTGAAGCAGTGGTGCCTTCCAGATTAAAAACAAATTCTTTTGGAGTGGGGGGAATACATTGTTCGCTGTCACAACTCATGTAATAAACAGATGCCTTAATAGGCTTAGAGGGATCTTTGATTTTTACCTTCTGCACAAAATCTACATGGTCGTAATATTTGCTGACAATTTTATTTTCGAACAAAGGTTCAGGGCCTTCTTTCTTTTTTCCAATTTCCTGGGTTTTCCCCAAAACTTCAAAATGGGCACCATTGGTAAAAGTTACCTCTGTAGGGGATGCTGCTTCCGGATCAGAGGTTTGGCTATAAATGGCCCAGCCTTTGTCCAGTTTGGCTTTAAAAATAAGTTCGTATTCTTTGTCGCTTACTTTTTTGGTCTCAGTTGTCCAATGCACAGGATTCAAGATTTGTGCATAAGAAATCATGCAATAATTCAAAAGAAACATCAAGCTGAGAGATAACCGCATAAATTTTGTTTTTACAAATTTAGAATAAAACAGAAAGGGAGACGAATCCGGTCCGCGCTTTTAACGGTTAATTAACCAGTCTAAGCTATGAGCGCATAATGTTCTTTGAGCCAGGAGAAAAGGCTGTGAAACAAAAACTTACCATCCGTATTACCCAATGCTTCTTCTGAAGCTCGTTCTGGATGTGGCATCATTCCACAAACGTTTCTATTTTCATTACAGATTCCCGCAATGTTCAGGCATGCTCCATTAACGTTTGAAGATGCGGATACTTTTCC